>JBJOPJ010000064.1:0-13291 GCA_046050825.1 Pseudomonadota bacterium | reverse complement strand
GGCCACGCGCTTGCCATCCAGCGGTGCGCGCAAAGTGGGGTCCGCCAACAGGCGGTCGATGCCGAACTTCATGCCGCGTTCGGTGCCGCAAGCGCCCCCGCAAAGCAAGCGGGATGGTGGAAATCCGGCTGGCCCGGCGGATGGGCCAGCGCCCAATACGATTTCACCCCGCCCTGTTCCTCGATCACGGCGGTCAGCGAAAAATCCCAAGGCAGCGGCGGCAGCCCCGCCAGCGGGATCGCCGCATCAAAGATCGCCACCCCGCCCTGACTGTCCTGTCCACCCTGCCCGTGGCGGATTGTGCAAACGGGATCGCGCGGCAGCGCCCGCTCGGCCATTCCGGCGCGATAGGCGCTGAAATCATAGGCGGCCCAGCGCTCCGATGGCGAAAGGTTCAGTTCAACATAGTGTTCGCCGCCCGGCGCGCGCAGGAACATTTCGAAGCATGTGGCCTGCCACAAGCCATCGGCCCGGCCCCTGCCCGCAAACGGCGGCAGGATCAGATCCTGCGCGCCTTCGATCCGCCAGCGCAATTCCAGCCAGCCATCGCGCAGCCCGATCACCTTGCCTGCGATCGCCCGCACCGAACGCGCGGGCGTGTCTGGATGGCAAATCAGCGGATACGTTTCCAAGCGCGCTTCTCCATGCTAGGCGCGCCCTAAATTCCAGAAGGCAGCCATGACTTACAATTCAACCCTGCTCCGCCTGCTCGATGAACGCGGCTATATCCACCAGCTCACCGACGCCGAGGGGCTTGATGCCCTGGCCGCCAAACAGGTCGTGCCAGCGTATATCGGGTTTGATGCTACCGCGCCATCGCTGCACGTGGGCAGCCTTGTGCAGATTATGATGCTGCGCCGCCTGCAGCAAACCGGACACAAGCCAATCGTGGTCATGGGCGGCGGAACCACGAAAATCGGCGACCCTTCCGGCAAGGACGAAAGCCGCCGGATGCTGACGCCCGAATTGATCAAGGCCAACATCGCCTCGATCCGCACCGTGTTCGAAAAGCTGTTGACCTTCGGCGATGGGCCAACCGACGCGATCATGGTCGATAATGACGAATGGCTGAGCCAGCTTGGCTATATCGAACTGCTGCGCACGGTTGGTCCGCACTTCACGATCAACCGCATGATGACTTTCGATTCGGTCAAGCTGCGGCTTGAACGCGAGCAGCCGCTGACGTTCCTCGAATTCAACTACATGATCCTGCAGGCCTATGACTTCCGCGAACTTGCGCTGCGCCACGGCTGCCGATTGCAGATGGGCGGTTCGGACCAGTGGGGCAACATCATCAACGGGGTTGAACTGACCCGCCGGATGGAAGGCAAGGAACTGTTCGGCCTCACCACGCCGCTGCTGACCACCGCCGACGGTGCGAAAATGGGCAAGACCGCGGCGGGCGCGGTGTGGCTTAACGAAGAACAGCTGCCAGCCTACGATTTCTGGCAATATTGGCGCAACGTGGATGACCGCGACGTGGGCCGGTTCCTGCGGCTGTTCACCGATCTGCCGCTGGACGAGATCGCCCGGCTGGAAGCCCTGCCCGGCAACGAAATCAACGCCGCCAAAGTGGTGCTGGCCAACGAAGTGACGCGCCTGTGCCGCGGCGATACCGCCGCCACGGCAGCAGAAGCCACGGCCGCCGCCACGTTCGCCGGCGGCGGCGTGGGTGCCGATCTTCCGGTATTCGACCTTCCGGCGGACGGGATCGGTATCATCGATGCACTGGTCGGTATCGGCTTTGCCGCCAGCCGGGGCGAAGCCAAGCGACTGGTTGCCGGCGGCGGCGCCCGGGTTGATGGCGAATCCGTGCAGGATGAAGCCTTCCACATCGCGGGCGGCGCGGAAGTGCGCATTTCCTCGGGCAAGAAAAAGCACGGAGTGCTGCGCCCGGCGTGATTTTGCCCCCGCGCGGCAAAATTGCGCCCCCGGTTTACCCAATCTTTGCCTTTGCTCTCCATCATGGCCCGCGGGTCGCGATTGAAACTGGAGACAAGTCATTATGGCAGCCGGGGCTCAGCTCTCTGTCACGGACATGCGCCGTGCCACACGTCATCCTGTCGATCACAAGGTAATCGGCGAGCATCGCGTGCTGGGCGATGTGCTGCTGCACATCGTCAACCTTTCGGCGCAGGGCTTCATGATCAATGGCGATGTGCAACTCAGCCGGGGCGAGCGCATCACCATCCGCTTGCCCGAAATCGGCCGGATTGAAGCGCACATGATCTGGTCGGCCGAAGGGCGATCGGGCTTTCAATTCGAACGCATCATCCGGTTCGACGACTTCACGCGCATGATCAAGGCAATCCAGCCCAACCCGCGCTTGCGCACGACGCGTTGATGGCAGCCCCGGCAGCAAAGCCGGGTTATCACCGCGACAAGTTTCTGACTGCTTGGCAAGTGCTTCGCGCGCTGCCATGCAATCGCGGTGTCTGAAGCAACCCACCCCCTAAAGCTCCGCGATTACCGGCTGATCTGGCTGACGCGCTTCGCCTCGGTCAATGCGACATCGGCGATCGTGGTCGTGATCGGTGCGCAACTCTATCAGATTGCGCGCACCGTGCATGGCATGTCACCCAAGGAGGCGGCGTTCCTGCTGGGGTTGATGGGCCTTGCCCAGTTCATCCCGTTTTTGCTGCTGACCCCGGTGGCCGGTTTCGTGGCGGATCGGCTTGACCGGCGCTTTGTCGCGGCGGTTTCGACCACGATTGACCTTGCCATTGCGCTGGTTCTGGCGCTGGCCAATGCGCGCGGCTTCATCAGCCTGCCGCTGCTGTTCGGTCTGGCCGCAACGCATGGTGCGGCGCGGGTGTTTATCGGCCCTTCGGTAAGCGCCATCGTGCCCAATGTGGTGCCGGCGGCGCAACTGCCCAAAGCCATCGCGTTTAGTTCGATCGCGTGGCAAAGTGCGGCGGTGATCGGGCCATCGGCGGCGGGCTTCCTATTGGCGCACGATCCGGCGCTACCCTATTGGTACGCCAGCGTGTTGCTGGTTCTGGCAATCGCGGCCGTGCTGGCCATCCGCCCGATCCCGCGCCCCGCGATGCGCAATGAGCATCCGATCAAGCTGATGGCCGAAGGCGCACGGTTTGTCTGGCACGAACACTTCCTGCTGGGCTGCGTAACGCTGGATCTGTTTGCAGTGCTACTGGGCGGCGCAACTGCCATGTTGCCGGCCTTCGCCTACGATGTGCTGCACGTGGGGGATGAGGGCCTGGGCCTGATGCGCGGCGCACCGGCCCTGGGCGCGGCGATCGTGGCGCTGTGGCTCAGCTTCGCACCGCTGGCCCGCAATGTCGGCGCCAAGATGCTGTGGGCCGTGGCGATCTATGGCTTTGCCACGCTGGTTTTCGGCCTCTCCACCAGCTACCCGTTATCGCTCGCCATGCTGGCCCTGCTGGGCGCGGCCGACGGGATTTCGGTATTCATCCGCAACACTCTGGTTCAGCTGAACACCCCCGATGACAAGCGCGGGCGGGTATCGTCGATCTCGGGATTGGCGATTTCCGCATCGAACGAACTGGGCGAAATGCAGTCCGGCTTGGCCGCCGCGCTGCTGGGCCCGATCGGCGCGGTTGCGTTGGGCGGCGTTGGAGCTATCGTGGTAACAGCGATCTGGACCGTCATATTCCCCGAGCTGCGCAAGGCGACAACGTTCGCGCCGCAATATCGTAAGAAGGAACCGTCCCATGAAGGTTGACAGCATTCTAGCCACCATTGGTAACACTCCGCACATTCGCCTGTCGCGCATGTTTCCCAACCACGAAGTGTGGGTGAAGGCCGAACGCGCCAACCCCGGCGGTTCGATCAAGGACCGGATCGGGCTGGCCATGATCGAAGCGGCCGAAGCTGACGGCAGCCTCAAGGCGGGCGGCACAATCATCGAGCCGACCAGCGGCAACACCGGGATCGGCCTGGCGATGGCCGCGGCGGTCAAAGGTTACAAGCTGGTGCTGGTGATGCCCGAATCGATGTCGGTCGAACGCCGCCGGCTGATGCTGGCCTATGGCGCCACGTTTGACCTGACCCCGCGCGAAAAGGGCATGAAGGGCGCGATCGAACGTGCGCACGAACTGGTCGGCTCCACCCCCGGCGCGTGGATGCCCCAGCAGTTCGAAAACCCGGCCAACATCGCCGTCCACGTGCGCACCACCGCGCAGGAAATCCTGACCGACTTTGCCGATACGCCGATCGATGCGCTGATCACCGGGGTCGGCACCGGCGGCCACCTGACCGGCTGCGCCGAAGCGCTTAAGGCCAAGTGGCCGGCGATGAAGGCTTACGCGGTGGAACCCACGCTTTCGCCGGTCATTTCCGGCGGCCAGCCCTCGCCCCACCCGATCCAGGGGATCGGCGCGGGCTTCATCCCGGCGAACCTGCACACCCAATCGATCGACGGGGCGATCCAGGTCGATCCGGCCGATGCCAAGGACATGGCGCGCCGCTGCGCCGCCGAAGAAGGCATGCTGGTGGGGATCAGTTCGGGCGCCACGCTGGCCGCGATTGCCCAAAAGCTGAAAGAGCTGCCCGCCGGCAGCCGCGTGCTGGGCTTCAACTATGACACGGGCGAACGCTATCTCTCCGTGCCGGACTTCCTGCCCGAATGAGCGATCTCGAACGCGTCGGTTACACCGATCGCGGCACCGCGCTGACCGGATGGCTGGCCCGTCCGGTCGGGCGGCCGCGCGGTGCGGTGATCGTCTTCCCGACCATCGCCAACGTTGCGCCAGCCATCGAACGCCGCGCCGCGCTGTTGGCGGCCCAAGGCTTTGTCGCCCTGATTGCCGACTTTTACGGCGCACCCGTGCCCGATTTTGATACCGCCCGGGCCTTGGCCGAAACGCTGCGCAGCGATGTTGATCATTACCGCGCCCGCCTTGCCGCCAGCGTTGCCGCGCTGCGCGGGCATGAGGCGGCCCGCGGCCTGCCGCTGGCCGCCATCGGGTTCTGCATGGGCGGGCAAGCCGTGCTGGAACTGGCCCGCGCCGGCGAAGATCTGGCCCTTGTCGCCAGCTTCCACGGCCTGCTGGATACGCAGCGCCCTGCCGCCAGCGCGATCACGCCCCGAATCCTCGTGTGCCACGGCGACCGCGACCCAATGGTGCCGCGGGCGCAGGTCACGGCATTTTGGGAAGAAATGGACGCGGTTGGCGCAGACTGGCATTTCCATGCTTATGCCAACGTGAAGCACGGCTTCACCGATCCGGCCAGCGATGTCCGCGGCCTGCCCGCCATCGCCTATGATGGCAGCGCAGACCGTCAGAGCTGGGCCGCGCTGACCAGCCTGC
Source organism: Pseudomonadota bacterium (assembly GCA_046050825.1). Classification (GTDB taxonomy): domain Bacteria; phylum Pseudomonadota; class Alphaproteobacteria; order Sphingomonadales; family Sphingomonadaceae; genus Novosphingobium. The sequence continues at coordinate 8,000 of JBJOPJ010000064.1, read as the reverse complement.
TTGACGAAGTATTCCCGGCCGCTTGATCGCTGCGGCCATGGCTTAGGCCGTGGCGAACGCCTCAACCGGCAGCGCCATAACCGCTTCGCATCCCGCCTCGATCTTGCGGCGCAGCGCGCCGGCATCGGGGGTGAACCGTTGGCCGAAATAGCGCGCGGTGGTAAGCTTGGTTTCGTAAAACGCCTTGTCCGACGCTCCGCCTGCCAGCGCATCAACCGCAACCGCGCCCATCCGCAGCCACATCAAGCCCAGCGCCACGATCCCCATCATGTGCATGTAATGGTAGGCGCCCGCCCCGATATTGTTCGGATTGGCCATCCCGTTCTGCATGAACCACATGGTTGCGGCCTTCAGTTCGCCATTGGCCTTTTCAACCTGCGCGGCCAATTCGGCCAGCTCGGGCTTGGCTTTGGCGGCGGCACATTCCGCATCGACTTCGGCAAAGAAGGCCTGCACCGCGCGGCCGCCATTCAGCGCCAGCTTGCGGCCGACCAGGTCCATTGCCTGAACCCCGTTCGCGCCTTCATAGATTTGCGCGATGCGGGCATCGCGCACGAACTGGCTCATGCCCCATTCTTCGATATAGCCGTGGCCGCCGAACACCTGCTGCATGTTTACGCAGGTTTCAAAGCCCTTGTCGGTGCCATAACCCTTCAGCACCGGGGTCAGCAGGCTGATCAGTTCATCGGCCGCCTGGCGGTCTTCGGGGGTGGCGGCCTTGTGGGTCAGATCGACCAGCAAACCGCCCCACAAGTAGAACGCGCGCATCCCTTCGGTGAAGGCCTTGGCATCCATCAGCATCCGGCGCACGTCGGGATGGACGAACAGCGTATCAGCCTTTTCTGCCGGGTCGGCAGGGCCAGTCAGCGCGCGACCCTGGCGGCGGTCTTGCGCATACTTCACCGCATTCTGATAGGCCACTTCGGCCTGCGCCAGCCCCTGAATCGAAACACCCAGGCGCGCGGCGTTCATCATGATGAACATCGCGGCCAGGCCCTTGTTTTCCTCGCCCACGATCCAGCCCTTGGCGCCGTCATAATTCATGACGCAGGTGGCGTTGCCGTGGATGCCCATCTTGTGTTCAATCGCCCCGCACGACAGCGCATTGCGTTCGCCCAGCGAGCCATCATCGTTGACCAGCACCTTGGGCACAATGAACAGCGAAATGCCCTTGCTGCTTTCCGGCGCACCCGGGGTTTTCGCCAGCACCAGATGAACGATGTTTTCGGTCAGGTCATGCTCACCGGCTGAAATGAAGATCTTGGTTCCGGTGATCGCATAGCTGCCATCGGCTTGCGGCACGGCGCGGGTGCGGATCAGCCCCAGATCGGTGCCGCAGTGCGGCTCGGTCAGGTTCATCGTGCCAAGCCATTCGTTCGACACCATCTTGGCCAGATACTTCTGCTGCAGCTCGGGCGAGGCTTTGGCGATAATCGCCGAAACCGCACCATTGGTCAGCCCGGGGTACATCCCGAAGGCGTGGTTGGCCGTGCCCACGAATTCTTCAACCACAAAGCCCAGCAAATGCGGCATGCCCTGCCCGCCATGTTCGACTGGTGAAGCCAGCGTTCCCCAGCCGGATTCGCGATACTTGGCAAAGGCCTCCTTGAAGCCCGCCGGGGTGGTCACGCTGCCATCGGCGTTGCGCTTGCAGCCTTCCCGATCGCCTGACTGGTTCAGCGGTGCCAACACTTCAGCAGCAAACTTGCCGCATTCCTCAACCACCGTATCGACCAGATCGGCGCTGGTTTCGGCAAAGCCGGGCAGATGGCCATAGCTTTCCACCTTCAGCACTTCGTTGATGACAAAACGGACGTCGCGCGTGGGCGCCTTATAAATCGGCATTGTGTATTCCTGCGGTTAGAGCGCTCAAGCCTTGGCGGGGGCCTGATCGATGTTTTCGACAAGCGCGATAAAGTCAGCCAGTTCCTTGATTGCGGCGTCGATATCGTCGCGTTGCTCGGTCAGGCGGGCAGCCTTTTCGCGGCACCGTTCAATCGTTACCTGCCGCTGGCGGGTGCGTCCATCGCCCAAGTCATAGAGATCGATCATTTCCTTGATCTCGGTCAGGCTGAAACCCACGTTCTTGGCCCGCATGATCCACGCCAGCCGGGCGCGATCGCGCTTTGAATAGATTCGCGACAGGCCCGCACGCGATGGCGAAATCAGGCCTTCGTCCTCATAAAAACGCAGCGCTCGGGCAGTAACGCCAAATTCGGCAGTCAGATCGGAAATCGTGAAATGTTCCCGCTGCAAGGCATCGGGACGATCAAGGTGTGCGCCGCCATACGGCGCCGGGCTTACGCCAAGCTGTTCCATAGCCCGGACGTTAGCTTACCTTTACGTAAGCGTCAATTGTCACGACGAACCAGCACGTCACCATCAAGCCGGCGGTAAAAGCACGTTGGCGCACCGGTATGGCAGGCCGGGCCGGCCGGCGTGACCAGCAGCACCAGTGCGTCCTGATCGCAATCCACCTGAATTTCATGAACTTGCAGGACATGCCCCGAGCTTTCGCCCTTCATCCACAGCCGCCCGCGCGAGCGAGAGTGGAAATGCGCCAGCCCGGTCTCACGCGTTTTGGATAGCGCTTCGGCATCCATGAAAGCCACCATCAACACCGCGCGGGTGGCGGCATCAATCGCCACTGCGGTCAGCAGGCCATTCGCGTCGAACTTGGGCAGGAACGCGGTGCCCTGCTCTGTGTGGTGCGGATCGATTTCGCTCATGCGACCTCTTTGTTGCAAGATAACCACATGTGTCGACCAAAAACTGCGAAATGACACCTTGGCACTTCAAATCCGGCCGGGAATGACGGACGTATCGCACGCGGTCAAACCGCCCGCCTAACCGGCGGCGCCACAGCGGCGCTAATGGCCTAGGTTCAGGGATTGAGTGCTTAGTCCGAAAATCGGACAGCCGCATGAGGGATTGGGCAAAGCAATCAAGGGGGACTGCTGTATCGCGCAAGCGTAGCCCGAAAGTTTCGTCACGAGAACGCTCGGAACCTTGGTTCCGGGCGTTTTCGTTTGCGCGGCAGGTTGTATGCCAGCGGCAATCAGGAAGCGCTGGTGATATCCCCGGTGAGATCCAGCGCCTCGTCCAGCACACGCGCGAAACAGGCAATTTTCACCTGCTGCGCGCCGGCCCGTTTCAAGGCCGAAACGCAGGCGTCGGTCGTGGCGCCGCTGGTCAGCACATCATCGACCAACACGATCCGGGCGCCGTTTATCCGGCCCAAAAATTTGGGATTTAACGCGATCGCGCCAGATAGCGCGCGCGCGCGGGCCGCCCGGCCCATGCCGCCCAGCATCGGCGTGGCCTTGCGCCGCACCAGTGCATCAACCCAGACGCGCCCGCCGCGCGCCCGCGCCAGTTCGCCGGCAATCAAGGCCGATTGATTGAAGCCGCGCTGCCACAAGCGCCAGCGATGCAGCGGCACGGGCACGAACACCCACCCGGCGCCGATATCCGGCGGCAGCCGCGGTGCAATCAACCGTCCGATCAATCTGGCCAGCCCAATCCGGCGGCCGTGCTTGAACGCCAGCACCAGTTTGCGCGAAGCATCGTTGTACAGCGTGTCCGCCGCAATCCCATCGTGCCGGGGCGGCGCGGCCAGACACGGCGCGCAGACCATTCCCGCCGCCGCATCTGGCGGAAACGGGCGTTGGCAGTGCGTGCAGCACGGCTCACCGGGAATCGCCAATTCGGCCCAGCAGGGCGCGCACAGCCCGGATTGCGCCGCCAACCCCGCGCCGCACAGCGGGCAGCGCGGCGGAAACAGCAGATCGACGATCGGCGCAAGGATGGCGGGAAACGGCATCGTGCCAACGGTATCGCTTGCGTGCGATGCCGACGCAAGGCACTGGCGGGCGATGAGCGCGAATGCCCCGCCCCTGATCTTTGCCCCAGCCCGCCGCCGTGCCGCGCGGCGCCGCGCGCGGCAGTTGCAGGCGCGGCCCGGTGCCGCCCGCTACCTGATCGACGACATGGTTGAGGACGTGATTGAGCGGCTGGCCTTCCTGCGCCACACCCCAACGCGCGCGCTGGTGATTGGTGATTGGACGGGCGCGCTGGCAGCCCATTTGCGCAGCACTGGCGCGCAAGTGAACGAAGCCGATCCGGCTGACGGGTTTGACGAAGAGCGCCCCTATCCCGCCGCCGGGTTCGATCTGATCGCCAGCCTTGGCACGCTGGATACCGTCAACGACCTGCCGGGCGCGCTGATCCACTTGCGCGGCGCGCTGGCGCAAGGCGGCCTGGCCATCGCCAGCTTCATCGGCGCGGGCAGCCTTGAACACTTGCGAAGCGCAATGCTGGCCGCCGATGGCGATCGCCCGGCCCCGCGCCTGCATCCGATGGTTGATGTGCGCGCCGGCGGGCAGCTGTTGCAGCGCGCCGGCTGGTCGCAGCCGGTGGTCGACAGCCGCGGCCTGGACGTGCGCTTTTCCACGCTGGCCAGCCTCAGCGCCGATTTGCGCGCGCAGGCGCTGGGCAACGTGCTGGCGCGGTCTGGCCCGCCGCTGGGCACGGCCGCACTGAACCGCGCGCGCGCCGCATTCGGCACCCGCACGGTCGAGCGGTTTGAAATCCTGACGCTGTCGGGCTGGAAACCTTAACCCAGCGCCGCCTGAGCCGCCGCCAACCGCGCGATCGGCACGCGGAAGGGCGAAGCGCTGACATAATCGAGCCCCACCTTCTCGCAGAACGCGATCGACGCTGGATCGCCGCCGTGTTCGCCGCAGATCCCCAGCTTGATGCCGGGCCGGGCCTTGCGGCCACGCTCGGCTGCCAGTTCAACCAACTGGCCAACCCCTTCGATATCGAGGCTGACGAAAGGATCGCGCGCGAAAATGCCCTTTTCGACATAAACGCCCAGGAACTTCGCCGCATCATCCCGGCTGAGACCCAGCGTGGTCTGCGTCAAATCGTTGGTGCCGAACGAGAAGAATTCGCCCACTTCGGCGATCTTGTCGGCCATCAAGGCCGCGCGCGGCAGTTCGATCATCGTGCCAACCTGATAATGCAGCGTCCGCCCCTTTTCAGCGAAAACAGCGGCGGCGGCCTTATCAACCACGTCCTTCAGGATTTCCAGTTCGCGGCGGGTGGCCACCAGCGGGATCATCACTTCGGGCACCGGGGCTTCACCGCCCTGCGCGGCAACATCGCACGCGGCTTCAAAGATCGCGCGGGCCTGCATCTCGTAGATTTCGGGGAAGGTAATCCCCAAACGGCAGCCGCGATGGCCCAGCATCGGGTTGAATTCATACAATTCGCCGGCGCGGCGCTTCAGCGTATCCACCCCGATCCCGATCGTTTCGGACAGTTCGGCAAATTCGCCGTCGCTGTGCGGCAGGAATTCGTGCAGCGGCGGATCGAGCAGGCGGATCGTTACCGGCAGGCCCGCCATGACTTCAAAGATCGCGTGGAAATCGGCGCGCTGTTCGGGCAGCAACTTGGCCAGCGCGGCGCGGCGCCCGGCTTCGTCCTCGGCCAGGATCATCTGGCGCACCGCGGCGATGCGCTTGTCATCGAAGAACATGTGTTCGGTCCGGCACAGGCCGATGCCTTCGGCCCCGAACTGGCGCGCCGTGCGGCAATCCGCCGGGGTTTCGGCATTGGTGCGCACTTTCATGCGGCGGTGCTTGTCAGCCCAGACCATCAGCGTCCCGAAATCGCCGACCAGTTCGGGTTCGATCGTCTTGACCAGACCGGCCATGACATCGCCCGTCGTGCCATCCAGCGTGATCAGATCGCCTTCCTTCAGCTCGCGCTTGCCGATCCGCAGAGTGCGCGCTGCCATGTCGATCGAAAGCGCCGAAGCGCCTGAAACACACGGACGGCCCATGCCGCGCGCCACCACGGCGGCGTGGCTGGTCATCCCGCCGCGCGCGGTCAGGATGCCCTTGGCGGCGTGCATGCCGTGAATGTCTTCGGGGCTGGTTTCCACCCGGACAAGGATCACCGCCTCGCCGCGTTCGGCGTGGGCCTGCGCGGTATCGGCATCAAGCACGATCGCGCCCGAAGCCGCACCGGGCGATGCCGGCAGCCCCTTAGCCAGCAAATCGCGCGGGGCATCGGGATCAAGCGTGGGGTGCAACAGCTGGTCCAGCGCCATCGGATCGACCCGGCGAATGGCTGTGGCCTCGTCGATCAACCCTTCAGCCACCATATCGACCGCCATCTTGAGCGCCGCCTTGGCCGTGCGTTTGCCGGTGCGGGTTTGCAGCATCCACAATTTGCCGCGTTCCACGGTGAATTCGATGTCCTGCATTTCGCGGTAATGCTGTTCCAGCAATTCGAACACAGCGGCCAGTTCGGCATAGGCCTGCGGCATCGCTTCTTCCATGCTGAGCGGCTTGGCCCCGGCGCGTTCCCGCGAATATTTGGTCAGGTATTGCGGGGTGCGGATGCCCGCCACCACGTCTTCGCCCTGGGCATTGACCAGCCATTCGCCGTAATAGGCCTTTTCGCCAGTGGCCGGATCGCGGGTGAAAGCCACCCCCGTGGCGCTGGTATCGCCCATGTTGCCGAACACCATCGCCTGCACGTTGACCGCGGTGCCCCAATCGCCGGGGATGTCGTTCAAGCGGCGATAGACCTTGGCGCGATCGGAATCCCAGCTATCGAACACCGCGCGGATCGCACCCCACAGCTGTTCGTGGACATCCTGCGGAAACGGCCGCCCCAGTTGCGCGGCAACGATCGCCTCGTATTCCTTGACCAGCGCCTGCCAATGTTCAGCCCCCAGCTCAACATCGGCATAAAAGCCATTGTCTTCCTTGATAATTTCCAGCGCATCTTCGAACAAGTGATGGTCCAGCCCCAGCACCACATCGGAATACATCTGGATGAAGCGGCGATAGCTGTCCCACGCAAAGCGCGCATCGCCCGATGATGCGGCAAGGCCCTGCACGGTCTGATCGTTCAGCCCCAGGTTGAGGACCGTGTCCATCATCCCCGGCATCGAAACGCGCGCGCCGGACCGCACCGACACCAGCAGCGGATCGGCAGCATCGCCGAATGTCTTGCCGGCCGCCTGCTCGATATGCGCCAGCGCGGCGGCAACTTCGGCTTTAAGCGCATCAGAGAACTGCGCGCCATCGGCGAGATATTTGACGCAGATTTCGGTGGTGATCGAAAACCCCGGCGGCACCGGCAGGCCAATGCCCGCCATCTCGGCAAGGTTGGCGCCCTTGCCGCCAACAATGGTCTTGTCCTTGGCGCGGGGATCGCTGTGCGAAACGCCGCCGCCGAACGTGAATACGTATGCAACCATGGTTTTCAGCCACTCCCGGAACCGGCGATTCGGTGCCGGTGCGGGTTTTGCCTAGCCTTCGATGCGCGAGAAGTCAGCCACTTTGTGCACTGCAGCACGAAAGCGTTCGAGCAACCCAAGCCGCGCCGCGCGTTTCGCAGCATCGGCATCGTTGACCGTGACGTGTTCGAAGAATGCATCCACCGCCGAACGCAAACCGGCAAGCGCGGCCATCGCGGCGGCAAAGTCTTCGGCCGCAACCGCTGCATCAGCCTGCGGCTCGGCGCCGTCCAGGGCGGCCAGCAACGCGGCTTCGGCCGGTTCGGGCGCCGGGTTTACCGCGCCGCGTTCGAACGCTTCCTTCTTCAGGATGTTCGCCGCGCGCTTGTAGCCGGCCAGCAGATTGGTGCCATCTTCGGTGCCGATGAAGGCCTGCAGCGCGTGGACGCGGGCCAGCAGGCGCACCAGATCGTCTTCCCCGCCCAGCGCAAACACCGCGTCGATCAGATCGTGGCGCACGCCCGCTTCGCGCTGCTGCACTTTGAGGCGATCGGCAAAGAAGCTCAACACATCGCCCTCGCCCACGCCAAAACGCAGGCCATTGGCGGTGATGATCTGGATAATGCCCAGCGCCGCGCGGCGCAGCGCGAAGGGATCCTTCGATCCGGTCGGCTTTTCATCGATCGCAAAGAAGCTGCGGATCGTATCCAGCTTGTCCGCCAGCGCCACGGCCACCGTGACC
>JBJOPJ010000063.1:0-14138 GCA_046050825.1 Pseudomonadota bacterium | reverse complement strand
CCCGCGCGGGCGAGCGGCTGCCGCGCATCGCCTGATCCGATCGGACCGGGGCGACGCGCGGCAGCGGCGCCCTTACTTCTTGTAAAGCGCGCGGCGCGGGCCGAGGTAGCCGAACAAGTAGGCCGCCACCTTGCGCATCTGGATTTCTTCCGCGCCTTCGGTGATCCGGTAGCGGCGGTGATGGCGATAGATGTGTTCGAACGGCTTGTGGCGCGAATAGCCGATCCCGCCGTGGACCTGCATCGCGCGGTCGGCCGCCTGGCAGACCAGCCGGTTGGCCCAGTAGTTGCACATGGAAATCTTGTCGGACAGTTTCTGTTCGACTTCCTTGTGTTCCATCCGGTCCATTTCCCAGGCAGTCTTGTAGATCATCGTCCGCAGCATTTCGCACTGGGTGGCCAGTTCGACCAGCGGGAACTGGATCGCCTGGTTCTTGGCCAGTTCTTCGCCAAACGGCTTGCGTTCGCGGGCGTACTTCACCGATTCCTCGATGCAGTAGGTGGCCGCGCCAAGCGAGCTGGCGGCCTGGCGGATGCGGTTCTGGTGGACAAAGCTTTGCGCGATGGCGAGGCCGCCATCGACCGGGCCGAGCATGGCGCTTTCGGGAACCCAGCAGTTCTCGAAATGCATCCGCGGGTGGTCGGTGGGCATGTTGAAGGTCCACATGTATTCATCGACGATCATGCCCGGGGTGCCGGCCGGCACCAGCAGGCAAGTGATGCCCTTGGCATCGCCATCGTTGCCTGACGTGCGGCAGAACGCGGCGCAGTGGGTGGCCACGTGCATTCCTGTGATCCACATCTTTTCGCCGTCGATGCGCCAGCCGGGCACGCCATCGCGGGTTTCGCGCACGGCGCGCGTTTCCATGTGGGTGGCATCCGATCCGTGGTGTGGTTCGGTCAGGCCGAACGCCACGCGGCGGTTGCGTTCGAACCCGCCGGTGATGAATTCGCGTTGCTGGGCTTCGGTGCCGAAGTGTTCGAACATGTTCACGAACGGAAAGTTGCCGACGATCGAGTGTTCGTTCTGCAAATCGTTGTGCAGGCCCAGCCCCATCTGGGTAAAGTGATCGCGGATCACCGCCATCCACAAGTTCGAGCCATCCTTGCCGCCATACTTTTTCGGCGCTGAAAACCGCCAGTGGCCGGCCTTGTCGGCGCGGATCGAGGCTTCGCGCAGCAGTTCTTCCCATTCGTGGCGCGGCAGGCCCTGATTTTCGAAATCGGTGCGCGCATATTCGCGGCGGTGGTCGAAGAACCGGATGTTGTCGTCCTGCTCCTCAAGCGGCTTGATCTCCTTCGCGATGAAGGCCTCAAGCTCGGCGAGGTAGTCGATCAGATCCTGGGGTAGCGAGAAATCCATTTCAGTTCCCTTCCCAACGGGCCCGGGCCAATTGCAGCGCGGGATATTTCGGCATGTCGGCGGATAGCTTGTCGAGGGCCATGCGGCGCAGCTTGGCCAGCATACCGGGCGTGGCGAGGTCAGCCTTGCCCGACATCAAATCTTGGGCCAGCGCGGCATCTGTGGCGACCGGGCGCTGTTCGATTTCGCGGGCGACAATGCCCAGCGCATTACGGGCCACCGCCAGCATGAACTTGTCGCGCCCGCTGACCAGCGGCTTGATATCGGCGGCCAGCCATTCGGAAATCGCGGTCAGCACTTCGGCGCCGTTCGGTTCGCCATTGCCGGTCAGCAGCGGCGCGGCGCTGGGCGGCAGCGGGCGGTTGCGTTCACTCTCGGGGGCCAGATCCTCGAGCAGCATCAGCAGATCGAGTTCCTGTTCCGACGTGCGATGGGCAACCACCACGCGTTCCAGCGAACGGTCCAGCCCGCTGCGCCATGTGTTGCCCATCTGCAGGCAGCCCAGCGCCCACCAGAAAGTGCGATAGACCAGCCAGAACCGGAAGCGCACCGGATCGAAGGCTTCGCCCCCGGCGGCGGTATAGGCGGCCGCGAGCGCTTCGACCGAGGCCACGCCGAACGCCGGGCGATCGGGGCGGGAAAACCGCCACACGGTCATGCAGCCATAGGCCAGATCCTCGTGCGGGTCGCCCAGGTGGGCCAGTTCCCAATCGAGCACGCCGGTCAGCCGGCCGGTCATTGCGCCCTCGGTGCCGATCAGCAGGTTGCCCATGCGGAAATCGCCGTGAACCAGCCGGGGCGGCACCGCCGGCGGCACGTTGGCTTCCAGCCAGCGCAGCGCCAGCGACAGGATCGGGCGATCGCCGCCATAGCTGATATAGCGTTCGCGCAGCTGGCGCAGCGCATCATGGGTTTCCATGATCGGCAATTCGTCCAGCCCGGAAACTTGGGCGCGGTGCGTGGCGGCCATTTCGCGGCCGATATCGGCGATCAGCGCGTCAGCTTGGTCAAAGCCCAGAATGACGGCCGGATCGGGGGTGCCGGGAATGGCGCGCATGATGAAGCCCGCGCCGATCCCGTCATCATCCTGCAGTTCGACCAGCACTTCGGGGGCCATGACGCCCGCCGCGCAGGCCGCGCGGATCAGTTCGGCTTCGGTGTGGTAGCTGATCGAGCGGCCGCCGATCATTTTTCCGCCAGCGGGCGAGCGCCGCAAGATGCAGACATCTTCACCGGCCGAAAACCGCCAGCTTTCCATGTTGGCGCCGCCAGACAGGCGCTCAAGCCCGGTGGGCGCTGGCAAGCCGATGCGCGTCAGCGCGTGGGCCAGGCCCTGTTCCAGCGTTACGGCGCCGGTCATCCGCGCAGGCCCAGCCCGGTCAGCCGGGGGGTGCTGGTGTCAGAAGGCGAGGGAAGCAGATAAGTCACGCCGGCGCTCTCCATCCTGGTTGTGGTTCCAGGTTCTGGCGAATCGTTTAATCGTGCGATTAAATCAGCGCAAGGGCAGAGCTGTGCTGTGCCGCAAACAGGGTGCTGCGCGCGGCAGGTTCAGGGTGCGCGCGGCGCAGATATGAAAAAGGGCGCGAAAGCAGTGCCTTCGCGCCCCAATTCATTGCCGTGCGGCGAAGATTACATCTTCTTTTCGGCGTCCGCAGCAGCAGCGTCAGCAGCAGCAGCGTCGGTCGAGGTCGCAGCAGCGTCAGCAGCCGGAGCAGCAGCGTCGGTCGCGGCGTCGGTGGCGGCTTCGGTAGCAGCGTCGGTAGCAGCTTCGGTAGCAGCGGCTTCTTCAGCCTTCTGACCGCAGGCCGACAGAGCGAGAGCAGCGCCAGCAGCGGCGGCGGCGAGAACGATCTTGCGCATGAATGGTATTCCTTGAACAGCGAGTGGACCACGCACACCACCAGCCGGAGAAGGCAACGGTGACGAGCGGAAAGACTACCGTATCGGTAGACTTCGGTGAGCCAAATAATCGCGTTCGCAAGGCGATGCAAGCGATTGTCGCTTTTCAAGCAAACGGGCGTGCGTTTTTACCCGACTTTCCTGCCAGCCGATTGTGGCGCGCAGATGACGGCGGCGCTTTGGATTCTTTTGGGCAATACGCCTGAACCTAACCTTACCGGCGCCGCCGCAGCCTGCTAGACCGGCGGTTATGGAGTCCAAGCAGCATCTCTATCTGGTCGATGGATCGGCCTATATCTTTCGCGCGTATCATCGGTTGCCGCCGCTGACGAACCCGCAGGGAACGCCCGTTGGCGCGGTTTATGGCTATACCACGATGTTGTGGAAGCTGGCCGAAGATCTGAACAAGGCCGATGGCCCAACCCATTTGGCCGTGGTGCTGGACAAGGCCGGAACCAGTTTCCGCAACGCGATTTATGATCAGTACAAGGCCAATCGCCCGCCCGCGCCCGAAGATCTGAAGCCGCAGTTCCCGCTGATCCGCGATGCCACGCGTGCCTTCAGCCTGCCGATGATCGAAGAGCCCGATGTCGAGGCGGACGATATGATTGCGTCTTATGCCCGCGCGGCGTGCGCGCGCGGCTGGGATGTGACGATCGTTTCGTCGGACAAGGACCTGATGCAGCTGGTCGGGCCGTGCGGCGACGGCCGGATCGATATGCTCGATACGATGAAGAACATCCGTATCGACACGCCCGAAGTCGCGGAAAAGTTCGGCGTTGCCCCTGACCTGGTGGGCGATGTGTTGGCGTTGATGGGGGATTCGGTCGATAATGTTCCGGGCATCCGCGGCATCGGCCCGAAAACCGCCACCAAGCTGATCCAGGAACACGGCAACCTTGAAGCCGCGCTGGCCGCCGCGCCCGAGATGAAGGCATCAAAGCTGCGCGATAGCCTGATCGAGCAGGCTGATATGGCCCGGCTCAGCCGTGTGCTGGTGGCGCTGAAGGAAGATTGCCCGCTGCCGCTGCCGCTGGACGATTTCAAGCTGGGCGCGATCCCGCCCGATCCGCTGGCCCTGTTCCTGGAAGAACACGGCTTTCACAGCCTGCTAAAACGGTTGGGCGATGGGCGCGGCAGCCCGGAACGCAAGACCCAGCTCAATCCGGCCAAGCCGGTCACCGCGGCGGCTGCTCCGGCGCTGGCCGGCGATCGTCAGGCGCTGCCCGAACTGCCGCCGATTGATCGCACGAAGTATGAAACGGTGCAGACCCGCGAAGCGCTGGAACGCTGGGTGCAGCGTGCCTTCGCCGCGCGGCTGGTGGCGTTCGATACGGAAACCAGCGCGCTCGATGCGATCGCGGCCGATCTTACCGGCGTCAGCCTGTCGCTGGGGGCGGGCGATGCCTGCTATATCCCGCTGGGCCATGGCGGCAGTGATATGTTCGCGGAAAAACCGCTCCAAGTGCCGCTGGCCGAAGCGATCGCGATCCTTAAGCCGCTGCTGGAAAGCGATGCGGTGCTGAAGATCGGGCAGAACGCCAAGTACGATCTGAACGTGCTGGCGCGCCACGGGATCATGGTGAGCCCGATCGACGATACGATGGTGCTCAGCTTCGATCTTGATGCCGGCCGGGCCGATGATGGGCTGGGCGGCCACGGGATGGACGCGCTGGCGCAGCGCCACTTTGGCTACGCCCCGCTGGCCTTCAAGGATGTGTGCGGCACCGGCAAAAAGGCGATTCCCTTTGGCGAAGTGCCGCTGGACCGCGCCACCGAATATGCGGCCGAAGATGCCGAAGTAACCTGGCGGCTGCACCGCCTGTTCAAATCGCGGCTGGCCGATGAAAGCGCGACCCGCGTTTACGAACGGGTCGATCGCCCGCTGATCCCGGTGGTGGCACAGATGGAGCGCCACGGGATCAGGGTTGATCGCGAACGGCTATCCAGCCTGTCGGCCACCTTTGCCGATGAGATCGGCAAGCTGGAGGGCCAGATCCACGCGCTGGCCGGGCAGGAATTCACCATTGGCAGCCCCAAGCAGCTGGGCGAAATCCTGTTCGACAAGCTGGGCTACAAGGGCGGAAAAAAGGGCAAGACCGGCCAATATTCGACCGATCAGAGCGTACTCGAAGGGTTGGCCGGCGAAGGCGCTGAGGTTGCCGGCAAAGTGCTGGAATGGCGCCAGCTGTCGAAACTGCGCTCGACTTATACCGAGGCGCTGCAACAGGCGATCAATCCGGCCACAGGCCGGGTCCACACCAGCTACAGCCTGGTCGGGGCGCAGACCGGGCGGCTTTCGTCAACCGAACCGAACCTGCAGAACATCCCGATCCGCACCGAAATCGGCCGGCAGATCCGCGATGCCTTCGTGGCCGAACCGGGCAATGTCATCCTGGCGGCCGACTATAGCCAGATCGAGCTGCGCCTGGCCGCGCATATGGCCGATGTTCCGGCGCTGAAGGAGGCCTTTGCCCAAGGCGAGGACATCCATGCCCGCACCGCGCTGGAAATGTTCGGCGAGGTCAACCGCGACACGCGCGGGCGGGCCAAGACGATCAACTTCGCGATCCTCTATGGCATCAGCCGCTGGGGGCTGGCCGGGCGGCTGGGGGTATCCTCGGACGAGGCGCAGGCCATGATCGACCGCTATTTCGAACGGTTTCCGGGCATCCGCAATTATATCCACGCCACGCTGGAAGGCGTGCGGCTCAAGGGCTTTTCCGAAACCCTGTTCGGCCGCAAGTGCTGGTTCCCGCGCATTTCCTCGCAGAACGGGGCCGAACGCCAAGGCAGCGAGCGCGCCGCGATCAACGCCCCGATCCAGGGCACCAGTGCCGATATCATCAAGCGCGCGATGGTGCGGATGATGCCGGCGCTGGACGCGGCCGGGCTGGGCCACGTGCGGATGCTGCTGCAAGTCCACGACGAACTGGTGTTCGAACTGCCCGCAGCCGATGTCGACGCGGCCAGCGCGGTAATCCGCAGCGTGATGGCGGGGGCGGCCGAACCTTCGGTCAAGCTGGACGTGCCGCTGGGCGTGGAAATCGGCACCGGCCCCAGCTGGGGCGCGGCGCATTGATGGGGCTGCGTGCAATCTGTTGTTTTATATAGGTTTACTTCGCGGGATTCGCTGCAAAATATCGGGAGCGCAAGCGCGGTGAGCGCGCGCGTTCAGCACCGCCGATAGCGGAAGGCAGCAGTATGACCGATACGCCCGATCAGCCCGTTCAGCAGAAACCTGCGGATGCGATCCCGGAAAAGCAGTTTGAGCAGTTGATCGAGGCGATCAATGATCGCGTCCCCAATGCAGCGCACTGCCGGTCGTGCGGCAAAAATCAGGTGTCGATTGCGCCCCATGCAGTTTCGCCGCTGATCGTCCACAATGGCGGAACGACGCTGGGCGGGACAACCTATCCGCAAATCATGCTGATCTGCGGGCACTGCGGTGAAACGCGGTATCACAATGCCGTTATCCTGGGCATTCAGCTGAGGGGCGACAATGGGGGCTGAGGCTCACATGGCAGGCGAAGGATCTGAAGCGTCGAGCCCCATCGGGCCGGGCATGAACTGGCCTTCGGGTGGGGCAGGCAGGGCTGGTCCACTTGGCCGGGGCGCGCCGGCCTCTGTAACGGCGCAGACCTTGAAATCAGGAGGTGACGGTGGCACATCTGGCGGCATGAGCGATGATTGGAAAGATAGCGTCAACACGCAGCTCTCCCGTTTGCACAACGATGTCCGCGGCCTGATCGGTGGTTTGGTGTTGATTGCCGGTGCCGGTTGGGTCGCATATCAGGCGCTTGACAGCAGACTTGCAGCGGTCAGCGTGTCGCAAGCATCAACCGACGCCAAAATGGGCGCTATTGAGAGCCGCCTTCAGTCGGTCGACTCCAAGCTGGACCGCCTGCTGGATGAGCGGCGGTCCAATCCGGAACCCAAGCGCTAAATCCCTACCCGTGCTTCTTCTCGCGGGTTGAGCTGACCATTCCCGGTGCCAGAAAGCCGATCTGGGGGGAAACTTCGGCGGCGCGCTGTTTCAGTTCGCCTTTTATCTTGCGGTATTCCTCCTCCATTTCGGCGCTGACGGTGGCGCGCGAATCTGCCAGCGCGGATTTGAAATCGGCGGCGGTAACGGTATCGGCCGCTGCCCCGCGGGTGCGGATTGCGGCCAGCCCGGCGCGGCGCACCACATCTTCCAGATCCGCGCCGGTAAAGCGTTCGGCCCCGGCGGCGATGGTCCGCAGATCGACATCAGCGGCCAGCGGCATCCGCGCGGTGTGGATCTTCAGGATATGTTCGCGCCCCTTGGCATCGGGCGTGCCGACATAGACCAGTTCATCAAGCCGCCCGGGGCGCAGCAGCGCCGGATCGACCAGGCCGGGCCGGTTGGTTGCGCCGATCAGCACCACGCTGGACAGTTCTTCCATGCCGTCCATTTCGGCAAGGATCGTATTGACCACCCGCGCGGTTACTTGCGGTTCGCTGCCGCCGGTTCCGCGTGCGGGAACCAGGCTGTCGATCTCGTCTATGAACACCACGCACGGCGCCACCTGGCGGGCGCGGGCGAACAGGCGGCTGATCTGCTGTTCGCTTTCGCCGTACCATTTTGACAGCAAATCGGACGATTTGATCGAAATGAAGTTCGCTTCGCTTTCCTTGGCCACGGCTTTGGCCAGCAAAGTCTTGCCGGTGCCGGGTGGGCCATAGAGCAGAAAGCCCTTGGCCGGACGGATCCCCAGGCGCCGAAATGCCTCGGGGCTTTTCAGCGGCAGTTCGATGCCTTCCTTCAGCTTGAGCTGGGCCTCATCCGCCCCGCCAATGTCGGCCCAGCCGATGTTGGGCACTTGCACCATCACTTCGCGCATCGCCGAAGGCTGGATGCGTTTCAGCGCGGTCAGGAAATCGTCGCGGGTGACGTTGAGGTTTTCGAGCACCTCAGGCGGGATCGTCTGCGCTTCGAGGTCAAGCTGCGGCATGATCCGGCGCACGGCTTCGATCGCGGCCTCGCGCGACAGCGCGGCCAGATCGGCGCCGACGAACCCGTGGGTGGTGCGCGCCAGTTCGTCCAGATCGACATCGCCCGCCAGCGGCATGCCGCGCATGTGGATGCCCAGCACTTCGCGCCGGCCGCTTTCGTCTGGCACGCCGACCACGATTTCGCGGTCAAACCGGCCGGGGCGGCGCAAGGCTTCGTCCAGGGCATCAGGGCGATTGGTGGCGGCGATGACCACGATGTTCGAGCTGGCGTGAAGCCCGTCCATCAAGGTCAGCAGCTGGGCAACCAGGCGCTTTTCCGCTTCGCCCTGCACTTCGGTGCGCTTGGGCGCGATCGAATCGATTTCGTCGATAAAGATGATCGATGGCGCGGCCTTGGCGGCTTCTTCGAACACTTCGCGCAGGCGGCGCTCGCTTTCGCCATAGGCGCTGCCCATGATTTCCGGGCCGTTGATCGTGAAGAAGCTGGCTTCGCTTTCGTTGGCCACCGCGCGCGCCAGCCGTGTCTTGCCGGTGCCCGGCGGGCCGTGCAGCAGCACGCCCTTGGGCGGATCGACGCCAAGCCGGGTGAACAGTTCGGGATAGCGCAGCGGCAGTTCGACCATTTCGCGCAACTGGCGGATCGTATCGCCCATGCCGCCAACATCGTCATAATTGACATCGCCGCGGCCGGTGCGGGCCTCCTCGAACTCCTCGCGCAGTTCGACTTCGGTTTCCTCGTCGATGTGGACCAGCCCCTTGGGCACGGTTGCCACCACGGTGAGGCGGATCTGGGTGAGCGCGAAGGCCGGGGCATTAAGCATCCGCGCGACTTGCGGGGGCATGTCGCGCACTTGCTGCTGGCCTGTGGTGGCCACCAGATCGCCCGCCACCAGCGGACGCCCGAAGAAATTGCGCTTCAGGGCCTGCCCCGGTCCCTGCAGCCGCATTTCGCGCTGGGCCGGGGCAAAGACCACGCGCTGGGCCGGACGCGATTCGGCGCGGCGCACTTGCACATGATCGCCCGAGCCGACTTCGGCATTGGCCCGTTGCAAACCATCCAGCCGGATCACGTCCAGCCCTTCGTCTTCGGGATAGGGCGCCAGCACCCGCGCAGCGGTGATACGCTTGCCTGCGATTTCGACCACGTCGCCTTCGGTAACGCCAAGCGCGGCCATGGCCGACTTGGGCAAGCGGGCGATGCCCTGCCCGCTTTCTTCCTGCCGTGCGGCGGCAACCTGAAGCTTTACGGCATTGTCTGCGTTGGTGCCGATGTCGGCCATCGTTTCCATCCTGCTGCGGCCATGGGGTGGCCTGTCACAGAAAAGTTAGGAACGGATTGGCGGATTACAAATATTGCCCGGTGGCAAAGGCGATGAAGCGATTGCCCAAGCGCCTGAACCGCGCCCTGTACCCCGGCGGACGCCAGATAAAAAGCACCCCGGCGGAACGCTAGATAAAAAAAGGCCCGGTCGTTGCCGACCGGGCCATGGAAGTTTTGGGAGAGGATGCCTGAAAGGCAGGCTCTAAGTGGGGCATGGGGGCTTATTGTGCAAGTGCGAAAAGATCACCCATTGTTGCAAAATACGCAACTGGCATTCACATTCGTGCAAGGCGGCCGGGAAATTGGCCGAAAAACAAAGTAAAGGGCGGGTTCCCACGCCCTCACTTTGCCATTCTAGGGTGCTCTACCAAGTTGGTAGTGATGCGGTGCAGCATGATGCGTGCGTGGCACGCTGCAGGCTTAGTGCGCCAACAGCAGCGCCGGTGCCGCCGGGTTTTCGAGGAAGTAGCGGGTCACGCCGCCGAACAGGAATTCGCGCACGCGGCTGTGGCTGTAGGCACCCAGAACCAATATTTCCGTGCCAAGGCGGGCGACTTCGCGGGCCAGCGTTTCCTCAACCGAGGGGCCGCGTTGCAATTCGTGCAATTCGGCGGAGATGCCGTGCCGCGAGAGATAGCGCAGCGCATCGGTGGGCGGAAAGCCTTCGGCCTGTTCGGTCAGCACCGTCAAAACGTGAACCGCGCCGCAGCCGGCCAGCAGCGGCACCGCCCCGCGCAGGGCGTGGGCCGCTTCGTCGCTGCCGTCCCACGCGATGCACGCAGCGCGCAAGGGCATGGTGCATTCGGCGCGGGTGCCCAACACCAGCACCGGGCTGCGCGTGGCCAAAGCCAGATCGCCGGCATAGCCGCAGTCGCTGGATACAACGCACAAGTCCGCCAACCGGGCGGCACTGGCCATGGCATCAAGCGGCTGGGTTTCAAACTGGGCAACGTCGAAGGGAACGTCATCGTTTTGCAGGCGCCCCGCAAAGGCTTTGGCCAGTGCGTCGTCGTCTTGCAGCGCGGCTTCAAGTGCCTCGCGCGCAACGTAAGTGCCGCCATACGGGTCCGTCGTAACGAACCGATCGATCGGCGTGTCGATCAGCAGGGTGACATGGCCGTTGTGCGCTCGGGCGATGGCCATCGCGGTATCGAGACGGGCGGTCATTCCGGGGTCACGACCGGTCTGGACAAGTATCGAACGCATGATCCTGCTCCTTTTGCGATAGGGTTACGCTATTGGGCAATTGCAGTCCTGACCATGATCTGCGTCAATCGTGAAGGTTGCAAGACGATACGCAATGCGTCACTGACGATGGCGGAATAACAGGGGGAATGCGTGTGAGCCTGCGCCAGTTCGAGGCCGTGATTTTCGATTTCGGCGGGGTCATCACCGCTTCGCCGTTCGAAGCGTTCAACCGACTCGAGGCTGAACGCGGGCTGCCGCAGGATTTTGTGCGGCGGGTCAACGCCACCAACCCCGATAGCAACGCCTGGGCGCTGTTTGAGCGCGCCGAAATCGATCCGGCGCAGTTCGACGCGCTGTTCGCGGATGAAGCTGCGGCACTGGGCCATGCGCTGGAAGGCGCGGCGGTGCTGGCGGTGCTGTCGGGTTCGATCCGTCCGGCGATGGTCAGCGCGCTCGATACGCTGAAGGGCGAAGGCTATCGCCTGGCTTGCATTACCAACAACGTGCCCGCCGGGCATGGCGCGGGCATGGCCCGCAGCGGCGATAAGGCCGATGCCTATGAACAGGTGTTCGCCCGGTTCGAACACGTGATCGAAAGCAGCAAGGCCGGGGTGCGCAAGCCCGACCCGCGGATTTATCAGATGATGTGCGAACGGTTGGGGCTGGAACCGGCCAGCTGCATCTACCTTGATGATCTGGGGATCAACTGCAAACCGGCCGCGCAGCTGGGCATGCACGCCATCAAGGTTACCAGCGGCGAACAGGCGCTGGCCGATCTGTCTGCCGTGCTTGGGCTTGAGCTGGGATCGGCGCGTTAATCGATCCTGAGGCCGCCGGCGCGGCGATACAGTTCAAGGATCACCGGATCCTGTTCGCCGCTGCGGATTGCGGCTTGAAAGTGGATCCGCGCCGTGGGGGGCGCCAGCACTTCGACCAGGCGGCCATCGGCGATATGTTCGCGGACCATGATTTCGGGGAATAGCGCCGCACCGGCCCCGGCGGCCACGATGCCGATCATCGTCTGCACGTTGTTGCAGGTGTTGAGCGAGCGATGCGGCACCCGCCCGCTGGACAGGTCGCCCGCGAGCACCTGATGGATCGGCGAATGGGCACCGATCGACCAGATCGGCAGGGGCCGTGCAAACCCGCCCGCCGCAGCGGTGGCCGGGCTGGCCAGCCACACCAGCCCAACTTCGCCGATCGGCACGGTTTGCAGCCCCGGGCTGGCGACGGGGCCAGCCAGAAACACCATGTCGCGCGTGCCGGCCAGCAATTGCTGCAGCATCCGCGCCGTCAGATCGAGATCGATTTCCAGCGTCACGCCGGGTAGTTCGGCTTCAACCTGCCGGACGAATTCCGGCAGGCAGCTGGCGGCGGCGATTTCGCCCGCGCTGACCCGCACCACGCCGCTTGCGCCGGCAAAATCGCCCGCATTCATCAAGGCCCGTTCGAACCCGGCCAGCAACGGTTCGCAATCGCGCACCAGCTGGCGGCCTCGCGCGGTCAGTGTCACGCCGCGCCCTTCGCGGCGGAACACCGCGATCCCCAGCTGGCTTTCGATTTCGCGCACCCGCGCGGAAATCGCGGGCTGGGTGGTGCCCAGCCGCTCTGCCGCAGCGCGGAACGTCCCCAGCCGAGCGATCCACAGCAGCGTTTCAAGGTGATAGATGGCCAGTTTTTGCATAATAATTATTGATCGATTTACCAAAGAAACAATCATTAGTCTCCATTGATAATCGCCGCTAGATTGGGTTTGATTGCGGGAGGAAGCATGGCTCAGAAGATCTACCCCGATGCCAAGGCGGCGCTGGACGGCCTGCTGCGGAACGACATCCTGATCGCTTGCGGGGGCTTTGGCCTGTGCGGCATTCCCGAACGGTTGCTGGATGCGGTGCGCGATTCGGGCGTGACCGGGCTGACGTTTGCCAGCAACAACGCCGGCATCGATAACGAAGGCATCGGCAAGCTGCTGCGCACCCGGCAGGTCAAGAAGATGATCGCCAGCTATGTGGGCGAAAACAAGGAATTCGAACGCCAGTACCTGTCGGGCGAACTGGAAGTCGAATTTTCGCCGCAGGGCACGCTGGCGGAACGGATGCGCGCGGGCGGGGCCGGTATCCCGGGCTTCTACACCAAGACCGGCGTGGGCACGCTGGTGGCCGAGGGCAAGGATGTGAAAGTGTTCGATGGTCCCAACGGGCCGGAGGACTATATCCTTGAACGCGGAATCTTTGCCGATCTGGCGTTGGTGAAGGCATGGAAGGCTGACACCACCGGCAATGTGATGTTCCGCAAGACCGCGCGCAATTTCAACGTGCCGGCCGCCACCTGCGGCAAGGTTTGCGTGGTCGAAGTGGAAGAAATCGTCCAGCCCGGCCAGCTCGATCCAGATGCGATCCATTTGCCGGGGGTCTATGTGCAGCGCCTGATTTGCGGCGCGCCTTATGACAAGAAGATCGAATTTCGCACCACTCGCAGCACGGATGTCGGCTGATGACCAAGCATGATGGACTGACCAAGGGCTGGACCCGGGACCAGATGGCGCTGCGCGCCGCGCAGGAATTGCAGGACGGGTTCTATGTGAACTTGGGCATCGGCATCCCGACGCTGGTGGCCAACCACGTTCCCGCCGGCATGACCGTGACTTTGCAGAGCGAGAACGGGATGCTGGGCATCGGCCCGTTTCCGACCGAGGACAAAGTTGATCCCGATCTGATCAACGCCGGCAAGCAGACGATCAGCGAACTGCCGCATTCGGCCTATTTCGATAGTGCCACCAGCTTTGCCATGATCCGCGGCGGGAAGATCGATCTGACCGTGCTGGGCGGCATGGAAGTTTCCGAGCACGGCGATATCGCCAACTGGATGGTGCCGGGCAAGATGATCAAGGGCATGGGCGGGGCGATGGACCTTGTCGCCGGGGTCAAGAAGATCATCGTGGTGATGGAGCATTGTGCCAAGGATGGCACGGCCAAGTTCGTGCCTGCCTGCACCCTGCCGCTGACCGGGCGCAATGTGGTGGACATGCTGATTACCGATCTGGCCGTGTTCAAGCGCGCCGATCACCAATCGCCGTTCCAGCTGGTTGAACTGGCGCCGGGCGTGACGGCGGATGAACTGGCCGCGCGCACCACGGCGCACTACACCGCCTGACCCGGCACGGCTGCCGTCAGGTGGCCTGCCCAAAGGTGGCCTGACCAAAGGTAGCTTGCCGCAACCTAGTTTGCTGTCCATGATCGCTGCCGAAAAGGGAGAGGATCATGGACAACGTGCTGTGCCGGATGACCGGCTGCGAATTTCCGCTGTTTGCTTTCAGCCATTGCCGCGATGTGGTTGTGGCGGTCAGCAAGGCCGGCGGCTTTGGCGTGTTCGGCGCGGCCGCCTATACGCC
>JBJOPJ010000062.1:0-14208 GCA_046050825.1 Pseudomonadota bacterium | reverse complement strand
CGAAGCCAACCGCGCCAAGATCGAAGCCGACAACGCTTCGCGCCGCGGTGAAGCCGAAGTCCATTCGAAGGACGTGGAAGGCCGCTCGGTCGTCCTGATCCGCGCTTCGTCGAACTCGGGCCAGCTCTATGGTTCGGTTTCGGTGCGTGACATCGTTGACGCGCTCAACGCCGATGGCGCCAACCTGAGCAAGTCGATGATCGTTCTGGAACGCCCGATCAAGACCATCGGCATCTTCGACGTGCGCGTTCAGCTGCACCCCGAAGTGGCGGTTCTGGTCAAGGTTAACGTCGCCCGCTCGCCGGACGAAGCCAACCAGCAGGCCCAGGGCGTCGACGTTATCGCCGCGATGTTTGAAGACGACGTGGCCGCCGCTGCCGCGAACGAGTTCACGCCCGGTAACGGCGAAGACCTCGAAGTCGAAGCTCCGGCTGCTGACGAAGACGAAGGTGAAGCCGAAGCCTGATCGCTTCTGCTGCACGTGTCGCAAGACATTCGGAAAGGGGCGCTTCGGCGCCCCTTTCTTTTTGCCGTTATTATATTTTGAAACAGCAAATAACAGTTATTCAGCGGCCTAAACGTCTTAGTTCATCATTCAAGCAACACCAGAACCATCCAAATCGTGGCGGGTAGTGTACTTTGCTAAAGTGCCAGCCTTTCCCAATAGAGCCAATGCTGCTTGCTGGAGATCCGGGACCGCCTTGACCGCGCTTTGAAATACAGGCTGCTCCATCAGTTCATGCAGCGGGCCGCCATGCGCCGCACTCTCAACCAATCTGAGTGGGGCTTCATCAAATCTATCCAGAACACTGGCGAACAGACGCTCTTCTAGACCCTTATCTAGGCGAGTAGCCTCCAATCGATACCCTTCGTAAGCCGATGCGACTGTCGCCTTAAAGGCATAATCCTCTGCTATTCGGAAGCGTTGGCCGATCTGCTTAGTAGCGACCCACGAAAACCAAATCGGCGCCCCGACACCGCTAACCGCAAGCAGACCCTGCACCCAAAGCCGTTCAGTCACCACGTTAGGATTGGCTACCAACTTTTGGATCTCGATAAAGTTAAGATGCGCAATAAAACCGCCACCCGCTAGAGCAACCGCCAAGAAAAAAGTCCAAACCGCAACTACTATTCCCTGTCGTGAAGCACGAGAACTGAACGCAGCTGCCAGACCTTGCGTTGTCGCAGCCTGATAGGCCACACCGATCCGCTCAAGTACTTTAGCAGCCTCTTGTTCACTAGCGCGTATCCGATCCAAAAATTCCTTCGATTCCTCTTTGTTATCGTTAACGATAACCACATCATCCTGAGCTTCATTCAGCATTTTCCGCAGTTCAGAAATATCTTCCATCGCAAGCGGCAAGTCTTCCGCTGCTGCTTTAGCATCCGTGATGGTTTTTATGTCATCAGCGGCTGACGCCAGCCTTGGTTCGATATTTTTCAGTGATGCCTCAATCCCCCTAAGCCTTCGCAGCAACTCCGGAGGCAGCAACTTCTTGTTGTCAACGGCACGCCAATCCACTGTCGCGACCGGCGGCGGCGGCGCTGGTAACGCCATTTCAAGAGACAGGCAGAACTCTCGAATCGCAGATACCCCCATGAAAGCATTGTTACTGGGAATGTGCGGAACAGTGTTAAGCTCTATCCAGTTCACCCTCTCGGGAACCTGCTCAAGAGTGTTTCGCAAGTCTACAGACAGAGACTTCTCGCTTAAGGTCCGCAATCGACTGGCTGTCTGCTGGGGTATACGAGCCAATTCTTGACGCGTTATCGCAGGTTGATTCCAACCCCACGTTTCACCAAAACTCGCGTCGACGTTAATTGTATGCAATATCCGTTCGGCAAGCACATCTAGAGACGCAGCAGCTGCCTCAATCAGATTAGACATCTCCTACGCATACCAGGCCCGCAAAATGCAGGTTATGGTTGTTAAATAATTGTTTAATATATATTTTTCCCACATAGACGTGGCTAAATCAAGGTTGCAATTGAAATATCCAAATCGTCACTTTATCCATCAGCGATGGAACAGACCGAAACGATCATCGCGGAATTGGTCCGCGTTTACGAAGCCGCCGTCTCCACGCTCCAAGCGGACATCGCCGCCTTTGCGGCCCACGGCACCCTTCCCCCGCCAGAACGCCGCGCCAATCGCGATTGGTGCTATCCCGAACTCAGGGTGCATTACACCGGCGAGGAAACCCGCCCGGATCTAGCCCGCGCCTTTGGGCGGCTGGCCCATCCCGGCCTGTTCTGCACCACGGTAACGCGCCCGGCGCTGTTCGCCGATTACCTGTCGGAACAGCTTGAACTGTTGATGGACGATTACACCATCCAGATCGAAGTTGCCCGCTCGGCGCAGGAAATCCCGTTCCCTTACGTGATCGACGCCAGTTCAGGCCTGGGCGCGATCCGCCCGGCCGATCTTGCCCGCCATTTCCCATCGACTGAACTGGCTGCGATTGGCGATGAACTGGCCGACGGCATCGCGGTTGACGGGATGGACGGGACCGCCCCGCTGGCCTTGTTCGATGGCCTGCGCACCGATTTCAGCTTGGCCCGGCTGGCTCACTATACCGGCACCGCGCCAGACCATTTCCAGCGCTTCATCCTGTTCACCAACTATCACCGCTATGTTGACGAATTCGTCGACTGGGCGGGGCAACAGCTGGGCAAGGACGGCTATGTTGCCCTGTCGGGCGCCGGAGGGCTGCTGCTGGACGAGCCGACCGGCAACGCCCGCGCGCGCCTGTCAGACACGGCCTGGCGGCGCCACCAGATGCCGGCCTACCACCTGGTTCGCGAAGACCGCACCGGGATCACGCTGGTCAACATCGGGGTTGGCCCATCCAATGCCAAGACGATCTGCGATCACCTGGCCGTGTTGCGCCCCGAAGCCTGGCTGATGATCGGCCATTGCGGCGGTCTGCGCGATACCCAGCGGATCGGGGATTACGTGCTGGCCCACGCCTATCTGCGCGATGATCACGTGCTGGATCCGGTGCTGCCGCCGGAAATTCCGATCCCGGCGATTGGCGAAGTCCAGATCGCGCTGGCCCGCGCCGCCGAAATGGTCAGCGGCGATGTGGGCGCGAACCTGAAAAAGCGTATGCGCACCGGCACGGTCGCCACCACGGATGATCGCAACTGGGAACTGCGCTATACCCAGTCGGCCCAGCGCCTGAACCTGTCGCGCGCGATCGGCATCGATATGGAAAGCGCCACGATTGCGGCACAAGGTTATCGCTTCCGCGTTCCCTATGGCACGCTGCTGTGCGTATCGGACAAACCGCTGCATGGCGAAATCAAGCTGCCGGGGCAGGCCAACCGCTTTTACGAAGAGGCCATCGCCGCGCACTTGCTGATCGGGACCACCACGATCGACCTGCTGCGGGCCGAAGGGGCGCGGCTGCACAGCCGCAAGCTGCGCGCCTTCAACGAACCGCCGTTCCGCTAGGCCATCAGGAAATCGCGGATCGCCTCGCCCAGCGCGGGGCCGGTTACGCTGCCCATATGCGTGCCGGGGATCACCGCGCGCCGCGCATCG
This sequence comes from Pseudomonadota bacterium, assembly GCA_046050825.1. Taxonomy (GTDB): domain Bacteria; phylum Pseudomonadota; class Alphaproteobacteria; order Sphingomonadales; family Sphingomonadaceae; genus Novosphingobium. The sequence continues at coordinate 10,661 of JBJOPJ010000062.1, read as the reverse complement.
GGCAGCGCGGCCACCAGCCGGTCGGCCGAACCGTTGTCGTTATCCTCATCCCCGCACACCACCAGCGTTGGCATGGCCAGCGCGGCCAAGGCAGCCGGATCGGTATCGGTCATCGTCTGCAGCAGCAACCGCGCGGCAACGCGGTCCACTTTCATCGATTTCATGAACTGGACCGTCATATAGGCCGGATCGCCCATCCGGACATCGGCGAAGCGATCGATCGCGTCGATGAAGAACGCCTGCCGCCCGGTCCAGCCGGCCAGTCCCTCCAGCCCCATGCCGCCCAGCACCATCCGGCGCGGCCGCAGCCCGCCGATCACCGCGCGAACCGAAGTGCGCGCGCCCAGCGAAAAGCCGCCCAGATCATAGTCGGTCAACCCCAACCCCGCGACCAGCGCGATCGCGTCTTTCGCCAGGACATCGGCGGGATAGGCGGTGGGATCGTGCGGCGCGTCGCTATCGCCATGGGCGCGCAAATCCGGCATCAACACTTCAAAGCCGGCCGCCGCCAGACAGGCCGCGTGGCCCCACTTGATCCAGTTCATCTGGGCCGATGAAAACAGCCCGTGCAGCAACAGCAGTGGCCGCCCATTGCTGATCCCGGATGGGGCCATCCGGTACAGCGCCAGCCGCGCTCCGGCATGGCCCGCGTAAAATTCCTGCCGAACTTGCATCCCTGCCCCTCGTTCATGATCCGTGTGCGCCACTGCCCCTAGCGCCTGTTGCCCGGCGAGTCATGCCGCAGTGCAGCATTGACTTCATAAGCACGCTTATTATATGCTCGCTCAATCATGGAGCACATCGGCTATCTGCTTGGCGATCGTTCGCGTTTGTTGCGCCGCGCGTTTGATGAACGCGTGCGCGCGCTGGGCGTAACCGGCCCGCAAGCGCGGCTGCTGTTCTACCTCACCCAGCAAGAGGGTGAGAACCAGGGCTTCTATGCCGACGAACTGGATGTTGAACCGATCACGCTGTGCCGCATGGTGGACCGGTTGGAAGAAGCCGGCATGATCGAGCGCCGCCGCGCCCCCGCCGATCGGCGGGTCTGGCAACTGTACCTTACCCAGCACAGCCGCGAGACGATGCCCGCGCTGCGCGAATGCGCGGATGTGCTGCTTGAAGAAATGCTTGCCGGGATCAGCCCGGCCCAGCGTGAAGCCTTTGCCCATACTCTGACCGTGATTGGCGCCAATCTGGGCGCCCGCCGCGACAACAAGGTGCCGACCGATGGCTGATGCCGCTCCGACTTTCACCGATTCCAGCGCCGCTGAAACCCAGCCCCCCACCCCGCAGCGCCATTGGGGCCGGTTGGCACTGATGCTGTCGCTGCCGTTGCTGCTGCTGATCGGCGCGGTGGTATATTGGCAAAGCCTGCAAGGGCAGGTTGCAACCGACAACGCCTATGTCCACCTCGACAAGGTATCGGTCAGCGCCGAAGTCAGCGGCAAGATCGTGGGCGTGTTCGTGAAGGAAAACCAGCACGTCAACGCGGGTGACCTGCTGTTCCGCATCGATCCCGAACCCTATCACCTGCAACTGGCCCAGTCCGATGCGGCGATCGCCGCCGCGCAGGCCAGCGAAACCGCCCTTGCCAATGCCAGCGCGATGTCGGGTGCGGATGTTTCCGCGGCGCAGGAAAACATCGCTTTCGCCAAGATCAACCTGAATCGGCAAGAGGCGCTGTGGAAGCGCGGGTTCACCACCAAGGCGTCATACGATGCCGCCCGGCACCAAGTTGCCCAGGCCGAAGACCAGTTGGCCATCGCCCAGTCCAAAAGCCGTGAAGCACAAGCTAAACTGGCCACCGGGGCGCAAGTTCCGGGGGTTTACCCCCAAGTGGCCGCCGCCCGTGCGCAGCGTTCGGCGGTTGAGCTGAACCTGCGCCGCACCGAAGTGCGCGCACCGGCATCCGGCACGGTCAGCCAGGCAGATCGCTTGACCATCGGCCAGGAAATGGTGACCGGCCTGCCCGTGGTGACGATCGTGGCCGACAAGACCGGCTATATCGAGGCCAATTTCAAGGAAACCGACCTGTCCGACATGCAAGTGGGGCAACCGGCGCAAGTGCGCTTCGATGCTTATCCGGGGCTGGTGCTGCGCGGGCATGTGGCCTCGATCGGGGCTGGCACCGGCAGCGAGTTTTCCGTGCTGCCGGCCCAGAACGCCACGGGCAACTGGGTGAAAGTTACCCAGCGCGTGCCGGTGCGCATCGCGTTGGACGAACCCTGCCCCCGCCCGCTGATCGCCGGCCTGTCGACCAAGGTGAAAATCTTTACCGACGGCGGGAAGCACTGAGGTAAGCCGCCCCATGGCGAGCGCCGCCGCGCCTTCCCAACCGCGCCGCCGGAAACGGACCGGACCGCCACCGCCCAGCCGCCCTGTGGCGGACGTGGCGCTGCTGCCGGTCGAAAACCCGATGCTGCTGACGCTGGGCATCATGACCGCATCGCTGTTGCAGGTACTTGATACCACCATCGCCAACGTGGCCATCCCGCACATGCAATCCACGCTGGGTGCCACCAGCGACGAAGTCAGCTGGGTGCTGACCAGCTATATCGTGGCGATGGCGGTGGCGATGCCGATCACCGGCTGGCTGGCCGATCGGTTCGGCTCGCGCCGGCTGTTCATCTTCTCGGTCGCGGGCTTCATCATTTCATCGATGCTGTGCGGGATGGCGCAGAACATTACCGAAATGGTGCTGTTCCGCGCCCTGCAGGGCGCCACCGGGGCGTTCATTTCGCCGCTCAGCCAAGCCGCGATGATCGATACCAACAAACCTTCGCGCCAACCCCAGATGATGGCGCTGTGGGGCATGGGGATCATGATCGGCCCGATCATGGGGCCGATCCTTGGCGGCTGGCTGACCCAGAACTGGAACTGGCGCTCGGTGTTCTATGTCAACGTGCCGCTGGGCGTGATCGCGCTGGCGATCATGCTGGCCGAACTGCCAAGCCGTCCGGTGATCCGGCGGCGCTTCGACCTGACCGGCTTCGCACTGGTGGCAATCGCCCTCACGTCGATCCAGCTGCTGCTGGATCGCGGCAACCACATCGACTGGTATGACTCGCTGGAAGCTTGGGCCTATACCATCATCGGCATTTCCGCCGCATGGATGGCCGTGATCCATCTGGTTACCGCCAACAACCCGCTGTTCAACCGCCAGTTGTTCGCGGACTCGAACTATATCGTCTCGCTGATCTTCATGGTCGTGATCGGGATCGTGATGTTCGCGACCATGGCGCTGCTGCCACCGATGTTGCAGCGGCTGTTCGGGTTCGGGGTGATCGACACCGGCGAAGCCCTGATGCCGCGCGGGGTGGGCACGCTGATCACGATGCAATTCTCGGGCTGGATCATCCGCAAGGGGTTTGACCCGCGCGTGCTGGTTGCAGCGGGCTTTGCCATCGCCGGCGTTTCCCTGTGGGAGATGTCATCGTGGTCGCTGCAGGTGGATTACGGCCACGTCGCCATTTCCGGCTTTATTCAAGGGATCGGGATGGGGCTGGTGTTCATCCCGCTGAACGCCAGCGCCTTTGCGACGTTATCGCCCAGTTTGCGTACCGACGGGTCAAGCCTGCTGAACTTGTCGCGCTCGATCGGATCATCGATCGGCATTTCGGTGGTTACCGCACTGCTGGCGCGCAACCTGCAGGTCAACCATGCCGATCTGGGCGCGCACATCAACGGATCGGTGACCGACCTGATCGACTTCACCACGATCGACCGGTTCCAGACGGTCGGCGAAGCCGCGCTGCGGATGGTCGATCTGGAAGTAAACCGGCAAGCGGCGATGATCGCCTATGTCGATAACTTCTATCTGATGATGTGGCTCAGCTTCGCGGCGGTCCCGCTGGTTGCGATGATGCGCAAGCCCGACCTTAAGCGGGTTTCCCCCGGCGCCAAGGACGACGGGCCGATCGACCTGCCCCACTAGGGACACGGCAGCGCTAGCGAACGGCTCCGCCGACAGGGCGCACAGCCCCGCCCTCAGCCCTTCTTCAGGTGCCGCCGACCCAGCAGTTCGGCAATCTGCACCGCGTTGAGCGCAGCGCCTTTGCGCAAGTTGTCCGATACGCACCACAGCGACAGGCCATTGTCCACGGTGGGATCTTCGCGGACGCGCGATACGAACGTGGCGCCATCGCCAACGCATTCGATCGGGGTGACGTATCCACCGTCCTCGCGCTTGTCGATCAGCATCACGCCGGGTGCTTCGCGCAGGATGTCCATCGCCTGCTCGGCCGAAATTTCGTCCTCGAATTCAAGGTTGATCGATTCCGAATGGCCCACGAACACCGGCACGCGCACGCACGTGGCGTTCACCCTGATCTTGGGATCAAGGATCTTCTTCGTTTCGACCACCATCTTCCATTCTTCCTTGGTCGAACCATCATCCAGGAAGCTGTCGATATGCGGGATCACGTTGAACGCGATCTGGCGGGTAAACTTGCGCGGCTCGATCGGGTCGCCCACGAAAATCGCGCGGCTCTGTTCGAACAGCTCGTCCATCCCCTGCTTGCCCGCACCCGAAACCGATTGGTAGGTTGAGACGACCACCCGCTTGATCCGGGCGGCATCGTGCAGCGGCTTCAGCGCGACCACCATCTGCGCGGTTGAGCAATTGGGGTTGGCGATGATCAGCTTGCGCTTGTACCCGTCGATCGCTTCGGGGTTCACTTCGGGCACGACCAGCGGCACATCGGGGTCCATGCGGTAATGGCTGGAATTATCGATCACCACGCAGCCCGCCGCCGCCGCCTTTGGCCCATATTCCTTGGCCACATCGGATCCGGCGGAAAACAGCGCCATGTCCCAGCCGGCGAAATCGAAATGCTCGATGTTCTTGACCTTGAGCATCTTGCCGGTTTCGCCAAATTCGATCTCGTCCCCGGTCGAACGCGGTGATGCGACCGCGGCCACTTCGTCACACGGAAACTCACGCTCGGCGAGGACGTTGAGCATTTCGCGCCCGACATTGCCCGTCGCGCCGACAACCACCACCCGATAACCCATCGCTGTTCTCCGTAAGCCTTTGCGCGGCCCTAGCCCCTCATTGCGGCGGCGTCACCCCGTGGCGCGACAGGAACGCAAAGATCGTCTCCCACAAGTGCTGGCCAACTTTCGGCCCACCCACGCGGTGGGTATAGCCGGGATAGAGCATCATCTCGAACGGCACGGCCTCGCCCTGCAGCCTGGCGATCAGCGCCGAGGAGTTTTCGAACACCACGTTATCATCCGCCATGCCGTGGATCAGCAGCAGCGGGTCGCGGATATTCGGGGCATCAGCCAAGGCATCAGACTTGGCATAGACCTGCGGATCGCGGCGCGGATCGCCCAGATAACGTTCGGTGTAATGGGTATCGTACAGCTCCCACTTGGTCACCGGCGCACCCGCAATCCCGGCGGCGTACAGCCCCTGATCGGCCTCAAGCATCTTCAGCGTCATGTACCCGCCGTATGACCAGCCATACGTAGCGATTTTGCCGCCATCGACGAACGGTAGCGATTTCAGGTACAGCGCCCCGGCCTTTTGATCGGCCACTTCCGCGCCGCCCATCGCGCGCCAGATCGCGCTTTCATAGGCCACGCCGCGATTGGCGCTGCCGCGGTTGTCGATCTCGAAGAAGATAAATCCCTTGGCCACGATCGCCTGTTCCAGCGCCCCGGCCCAGCCCCGCGTCACGGTTTGCACGTGCGGTCCGCCATAATGCTGGAAAAACACCGGATAGCGTTTGCCAGGCCGCAGTTCGGGCAGGATCATCTTCCAGTGCAGATCAGTGCCATCGGCGGCCTTGATCGTGCCGAACGTGGGCTGGCGGTGCCCGTTGGCGTAAGCGGCATAAGGATGGCTGCCACCAAGGCGGTTTTCCTCAACCCATGCCAGCCGCTTGCCGCTAGTGTCGGCAATATAGACTTGCGGCGGCTGGGCCGGGGAAGACCGCGTCACCAGCAGCGTCTTGCCATCCTTGTCCATGCTGGCCGCATGATCCCAGCCGGGTTCGCCCAACGTCTCGATCCGGCCAGGATGCTGCAGATCCAACGCATGGATCTGCATCGCCAGCGGATCATCCCGGTTGGCAAGGAAATAGACCTTGCCGCGCCGTTCATCGACGCTGACCAGTTTGGAGACAACCCACGCGCCCTTGGTCAATTGCCGCCAGGTGCCATCCCGGAAATGCCACAAGTGGCCATAACCATCGCGCTCGGACCACCAGATCAGACTGCCATCCTTGAGGAAGCGATAGCTGTCAGACAAATTGATCCAGCTGTGCGGCGCAGCCACTTCGGTAAACAGCACCCGCGCCTTGCCCGTGGCGGGATCAACCGCCAGCATATCCAGCCGGGTCTGCGCCCGGTCTTCACGCTGCACGTACAGCGTCTTGCCATCCGGCGCCCAGTTTACGCGGGCAAGGTAAATGTCGGGATCGCTGCCCAGATCAACCGCCACCCGGCCCGATCCATCGGGCTTCATCACGTGCAGCGATACCAGCGCGTTGGCCGAACCGGCCACCGGATAGCGCTGCGGAAAGGTCTTGGTCCCCTCGGCGCCGATCGCAGCGCGAGTAACGATCCCAACCGGCGCATCATCGAACCGCTGCACCGCCACCAGGCTGTCATTGGGCGCCCACCAATAGCCCGAAAACCGCGCCATTTCTTCCTGCGCCACGAATTCCGCCTCGCCCCAGTGAACCGTCTCGGCGGTTTCAACCGGGGTGATCGGCCGGGCATCGCCGCCAACTTTGCCAACCCACAGCCGCTGTTCGCGCACGAACGAAACATAGGCGCCCTTGGGGCTAAGGGCGGGATTCAGTTCATCCGCACCGGTATCGGTCAGCCGGGTAACAGCGCCACCCAGCCGGGCCAGAAACAGATCGCCATCGAGCGGCACCAGAATGGCTTTGCCATCCGCGGTCCATTCATAGCTGACGATCCCCTTGAGATCGCCAATCCGCTGGCGTTCGCGCTGCATCTTTTCGGCTTCGGACAGTTCCTTGCCCGAACCCAGTTGAAGGCTGTCGACCAGCATCGTCCATTGCGACGTGGTGCGGTCAAACCCCCACAAGTCATACCGCTCACGATCATCGGCGCGGGCCCGCAGCAGGGTCAGATACCGGCCATCGGGCGAAAGCTTGACCCCGCGCGGCACCGGCCCGTTCAGGCTGGGACTGGCAAAGACACGCTCAACCGAAAGCGGCGCGGAAGCCAGCGGCGCGGCGGCGTTCATCGGCCGTTCCCCGGCAACAACGGGCGCAGCCGCGCCAAGCAGGGTTGCTGCGGCCAGCATGGCGGGCAAAAAGTTCGGCAAACGCATGACAAGGAATTCATCCTGAATAGCAAAAGCCCAAAAGGCAAAGGGCGCCCCGACAGTGCCGGGACGCCCTTGTAAGCGGGTTGCGGCGCCAAGCGCCAGAGGGGTTTATCCCTCGGTGCGCACGTCGCGGCGCTCGGCGATGCGAGCGCGCTTGCCGGTGCGGCCACGCAGGTAATACAGCTTCGCACGACGCACCACGCCGCGACGGACGACGGTGATCGATTCGATGTTCGGCGAATAGATCGGGAACACGCGTTCCACGCCTTCGCCAAAGCTCATCTTGCGAACGGTGAAGTTCGAACCGATGCCCTTGTTCGAACGCGCGATGCACACGCCTTCGTAAGCCTGAACGCGCTGGCGTTCACCTTCAACAACGCGCACGCCGACGCGCACGGTGTCACCGGGACGGAACTGGGGAATATCCTTGGCGGCCTTGGCAATTTCCTCGGCCTCGATCTGCTGAATCAGGTTCATTGACCCTGGTCCTCATTTTCACGCCGCGCGCCAGAGGCAGACTGGACCCGAGCGCCTGTGTGACGCTCCCAAAGATCCGGCCTGCGTAACCGTGTATCAACCTCGGCCATGGCTTTGCGCCAAGCCGCGATCTTCGCATGATCCCCCGATCGCAGCACTTCAGGGATCGTGCGCCCTTCCCACTCAGCGGGTCGGGTATAGTGGGGATATTCAAGCAACCCTTGTTCAAAGGATTCCTCGGTCCCACTAGAAGCCGCGCCCATTACGCCGGGAAGCAGGCGAATGCAAGCATCTAACAGCATCAACGCCGCCGGTTCGCCGCCCGACAGCACGATATCGCCAACCGACACTTCCTCGACCGCGCGGCCCGCGAAAATCCGTTCGTCAAACCCTTCGAACCGGCCGCACAGCACGGTCACCCCCGGACCCGCCGCCAGTTCGCGCACCCGCGCCTGGCTAAGCGGCTTGCCGCGCGGGGTCATCGCGATCACCGGGCAATCGGGCTGCAGGGTGCGCGCATGGTCAATCGCGCTGGCCAGCACATCCGCGCGCAATACCATGCCAGCACCGCCGCCCGCCGGGGTGTCATCAACCGTCTTGTGCTTGTCGATCGCGAAATCGCGGATCTGGACGGTATCAAGCGTCCACTTGCCCTCGTCCCGCGCGCGGCCAGCCAGGCTGACGCCCAGTGGACCGGGGAACATTTCCGGGTAAAGCGTCAGGACTGTCGCGGCAAACGTCATCGTCACTCTGCCGCGTAGGCGGCGGTGATTACCAGCCGCTCGGCGTTCCATTCGGGCACGGCTTCATCGCGCATCGGCACCATGAAGCGCTTGCCGCGCTTGCCGTCCTCGGCGGGACGTTCGATTTCCAGCACATCGCCGGCGCCATAATTGTCGATGCCGATACACCGGCCCAAATCTTCGCCATCGGTTGAAACTGCCGGCAGGCCGATCACATCGGCATGATAGTATTCGCCCTCTGCCAGCGGCGGCAGCTCGGCGCGGGGAACGGTCAGCGCGGTGCCGCGCAGCTTTTCCGCCGCAGTGCGATCCGCCACTTCGGCAAAGCGGGCAATCGCCCCGCCCTTGCCATCATCGCGCAGCTTGGTCAGCGTCAGGCTGGAATCGTTGAAGGCGCGGTAGCGTTTCAACGCCACCACGCCTTCACCAAACAGCTTCAGGCGAACATCGCCCGTCACGCCATGCGCACCGGCAACGGCGGCAAGCGTAACGGAACGGTCATTGCCCAAGCGAAATCAGCCTTCGGCCGCTTCTTCGCCAGCAGCTTCTTCAGCCGGAGCTTCAGCAGCAGCGTCTTCGGCGGGAGCGGCTTCTTCAGCCGGGGCTTCTTCAGCAACCGGAGCTTCTTCGACAGCCGGAGCGGCGGCAGCAGCAGCAGCGGCTTCTTCGGCTTCCTTGGCGGCTTCGATCGCTGCAGCGGCCTTTTCAGCCTTTTCTTCAACGCGGTCCTTGGCCTTCTGGCCCGGTTCACCCTTCTTCGGGTTCACGGTGGCGGCGCGTTCCTTGATCCCGGCCTTGTCGAGCATGCGGGCAACGCGATCGGTCGGCTGGGCGCCAACGCCGATCCAGTAGCGCACGCGGTCTTCGACCAGGCGGACGCGGTTTTCATCGTCCTTGGCCAGCAGCGGGTTGTAAGTGCCAACCTGCTCAAGATACTTGCCATCGCGCGGGGCGCGGCTGTTGGAAACGACGATCTTGTAATACGGGCGCTTCTTGGAACCGCCGCGCGAAAGACGCATGGAAACAGACATTTGAACTACCTTTCAATCAAATTTAAAACTGGCAAATTTAAAACTAGAAAATCGAAAACTTGAAACTTACTTCTTCAAAAAATTCGTCAGATCGGGCGCGCCGCCCAACCCAGGCATTCCGCCCGCGCCAGGCCCACCGAGGCCAGATCCACCAAGCCCCGGCATAGCTGCACCAAGGCCGCCTTTGCCGAACAGTTTGGCCAAGCCGCCAAGGCCGCCCATCTTCTTGATCTGCTTCATCGCGCGCTCCATTTCCTGGTGCATCTTGAGCAGCTTGTTCACATCCTGAACCTGTACGCCCGAACCATTGGCAACGCGGATCTTGCGCTTGGCGTTAAGCAGGTCGGGGCGGGTGCGTTCCTTGGGGGTCATCGATCCGATGATCGCATCCATCCGCAGCAACACCCGATCGTCCATCCCGGACGATTGCATCGCCGCCTTGGCTTTCTTCATGCCCGGCAGCATGCCCGCCAGCGCGCCAAGGCCGCCCATCGACTGCATCTGCCGCAACTGGGTACGCAGGTCGTTCATGTCGAACTGGCCCTTGGCCATGCGTTCGGCCATGCGCTCGGCGTCTTCTGCCTCGATCGCCTGCGCCGCCTTTTCAACGATCGAGACGATATCGCCCATGCCAAGGATCCGGCCTGCCACGCGGCTGGGCTGGAACACTTCAAGCGCATCGAGCTTTTCGCCCGTGCCGGCAAACTTGATCGGCTTGCCGGTGACGGCACGCATGGAAAGCGCCGCACCGCCGCGCGCATCGCCGTCCATCCGGGTCAACACCACGCCGGTCAGATCAACCTGCCCGGCAAAGCTTTGCGCCACGTTCACCGCATCTTGACCGGTCAGCGAATCGACGACGAGCAGCGTTTCCTTGGGGACCGAAATGGCGGCAACCGCCTGCATCTCGTCCATCAGCTGCTGATCGACGTGGAGCCGGCCGGCAGTATCCAGCAGCAGCACGTCGATCGCCTGCAGCTTGGCCGATTGCAGCGCGCGCGTGGCAATTTCAACCGGCTGCTGGCCGGCAATGATCGGCAGCGTGGCAACCTGGACTTGTTCGCCCAGCACCTTCAGCTGGTCTTGCGCGGCCGGGCGATT
>JBJOPJ010000061.1:0-14240 GCA_046050825.1 Pseudomonadota bacterium | reverse complement strand
GATTTCGCTGTCCGAACCGAAGATCACGACGCCGACGTTATCGGCTTCGAGGTTCAGGGCCATGCCCTTAACGCCATTCGAGAATTCGACCATCTCGCCGGCCTGGACTTTGTCCAGACCGTGGATGCGGGCGATGCCGTCACCCACCGAGAGAACCGAACCGACTTCCGAGACCTTGGCCTCGGTGCCGAAGCTGGCGATCTGGTCCTTGATGACCTTCGAAATTTCAGCGGCGCGGATATCCATGTTCAGCCTTTCATCGCGTTCGCGAGAGAATTGAGACGGGTGCGGATCGAGCTGTCGATCTGGGTCGAGCCGATCCTGACGACGAGACCGCCGAGCAGATCGGGGTCGACATTCGCAGTGATGTTCACGTCCTTGCCTTCACGCGCCTTGAGCTTGGCGGCGAGCGCCTTGAGCTGGGTGGCGGTCAGGGCGTGCGCGCTGGTTACTTCGGCGGTCACCTCGCCGCGGGCGGCGGCGGCGATCGCAGCAAACGCGCGAACGATTTCGGGCAGGGCGGCCAGCCGGCGGTTGGCCGCCAGTACGCCCAGAAAATTCTTGGTCAACGGCGACAGGCCCAGCAGGGCGGCAACGCCATCGATCGCCTTGCCCGCTGCATCGCGGCCAACGCGCGGGTTGCGAATCAGTGCGCCGAGATCAGCCGAACCGAGAATCGCCTGATTTAGCGATTCCAGATCGGATTCGACCGCTTTCACGGCCTTCTTCTCGCTCGCAAGCTCAAACAGGGCAGAGGCGTATCGCCCTTGCAAGCTGGCCGTAATGCCGCCGGAATTCTCCACGCGCGTGCGTTCCTTACATCGGGTGCGTTGACCGGGCGGCGAACACGGAGGACCGCGTCACCACCCTTGAGACGGGGGCGCGCATAGCGACGATTGTCCGTCTAAGCAAGGTGGGGTGCCGACATTCCTTAATACGAATGCAGCCGGGCTGAACCGCGGCGGATTGCCCAGCCTGCCGCAAAGCCCCGTGCACCGCCCTCTGCTCGTGCCGCGAAGCATCATGGCGCGGGGCTGCATTTGTACACGAGTTGCTCGTTCGCCTGCGCCGGAAGCAATGCCAGAACAGCTGCCTGCGAATCGCCCAACCGGCGTGCGCCGCTTTCCCCGCCGCCGCATTGGGGCGGTTCATATTGCGCGCGCGCGGCGCGGGCCTTGGCCATCGTTTCGGCATCCAGCAGGAAGCGGCCGGTGCTGTAAGTGGCGCTGGCCGGATCAAACCGCGCTACGGTGACAGTGTCTTCGCCATTGGGAACCAGCACGCGCGACCAGCCATCCGCGCCCAGCCCATATTGCGACCGGGCGTTGACGCAGCCATCCGCCCCCCAGTTCAGCGGGACGTCGGAAATATCGGAGACGGTCACACGGCTGCGGGCCGGATCGAGCACGCATTTGAACGATCCCGCCGCCGGGGCCGGTAACGGGGCGCTGCCCGGCGTGGCGGCGGGCAGGGCCGCGGCCGCCAGTTCCTGCGCGCGCGTTTCAATCGCTTCGATCCCCGGGCGCGAAAACCACGCATAGAGCGCGCCCGCCAGCAGCAAGGCGCACGCGATGGCGGCAACCTTGCGCTGGCGGTGGTTGTGCTGGGCGTGCGCCCACAGCATCGCCCCGCCGGCGATCAGCGCCAGCATCAGCGCCACCCCGGCCAGGGCAAGGCCGTTTTCGCGCTGGGCGAGAATTTGCAGTTCGGCAGTCCGTCCGGCTTTCGCCTCGGCGGCTTTGCGCTGGTCGTCCGCGCTGCGGGCGGCGTCATCGCTGCGGGCCTTGTCGCCGGCGGCCAGTGCGGCCTGGGCGCGGGCAAAATCGTCCATCGATTGGCAGGGCAGGGGGCTAAGATGCGCGGTGACGTGGTTTTCGCGCAGGAAGCGCACCACTTCGGGCATCGCCACGGCGAAAAAGAATTCCGCGTCCGATCCATCGGAAACCGTGCCGAACGAATTGACGCCGATCACCCGCCCGCACGCATCCATCAGCGGCCCGCCGCTGTTGCCGGCCCCGATCGATGCGGTGTGCAGCACGGTGGCAAAGCTTTTCGACGAGCGCCCGGCGGAAACCGTGCCCTGCGTTTTCACTGGCGCCGTGGGCGTGATCATATCAACCGCGTCGAAGCCCTGCGCCAGATCGACGCTGCCGGGATAGCCCAAGGCATAAACCGGCGCGCCATCCGCTGCCCCGGCGGGTGACAGCGTGACCGCCGGCAGTTTGCCGCCCTGGATGCGCAGCAGCGCCAGATCGTTGCGCGGGGAATAGGCGATGACTTTGGCGCTCATCCCGCGGCTGCCTTGCGCCGGGATGATCAGCACGCGGATCGTATCGTCATCGGCCATCGGCGCGATCACGTGGGCGTTCGTCACCACCAGATCCGGGGCGACCGCAAAGCCCGATCCGTGGCCGACCAGCCCCGCGCCGCTGCGGTTTACCCACACCAGCGCAACGCGCACCACGCTGCGCGAGGCGGCGGTAATGTCGGCCGGGTCGGCGCTAAGCCTAGCGGGCAGGGCGGCGGCCATTAACAAGACCAGCAGGAATTGGGTCAGCGGGAATAGGCGCAGCGGGGCAAGCAGGGTTCGCATCGGCGCTGTGTGCCGTTCGCTGCGTTTGAACGCAAGCGCCGGGACGCGCGGCGCAAAAGGCTGGTGCAAGGCGGGGCAAGGCTTGTAGGGTGCGAACGCGGTTCTATGCGGCGAATGAGGGGAGACTGGGCATGACGCCTTCGGCGTGGGTCAACGGTGGCAGCGGGGTAACGATCCGTTGGGCGGTGGTATCGACCAGCCTTGGCCCGATGCTGGTTGCCGCGACCGACAAGGGCGTGTGCCGCCTGTCGTTCGGCGAAGACCGTGCCGCGCTGGAAGCACGTTTTCCCAAGGCCGAACTGGCCCATGGCGGCGATGGGTTCAAGGCGCTGCTGAATCAAGTGATCGCGGCCGTCGAAGCCCCCGGCGATTTCGCGCATATCCCGCTGGATGTGAAGGGCACCGCGTTTCAGGAAGCGATCTGGCGCGAATTGCGGCGCATCCCGGCGGGCGAGACGCGCTCTTACGCGCAGTTGGCGGCCGCGGCGGGCAAGCCCAAGGCCGTGCGCGCCGCGGGCAGCGCGAACGGGGCCAACAACGTGGCGGTGCTGATCCCCTGCCACCGGGTGATCCGTACCGACGGCAGCCTTGGCGGCTATGCTTATGGGACCGAGATTAAACGCCAGCTGCTGGCCAAGGAAGGCGCGGTCGATCCAGACTGAACAGGGCGCGGCTTGTTTCGCCCATCTGCCGCCGGTAGGCTGCCCGCAACAAGCTTGAACCATACCGGGAGAATCACGATGCCGATCCACGCCCTGCCGGAAGGCGCACCCGCCACTTTGAACGAGGCTTTTGCTTATACCGGCACGGTCACTGCGCCGACTTTGCTGGACATGAAAGTGATGGTGTTGACCGAATCGGCCGCGCTGGCGCTGTATTATGCGATCGCCGAAGGCACCGATCATCCCGGCGTGGCCGCGCTGCTGCAGCACAACGGGCGCGAAGAAATGCTCCACGCCGAGCGGGTGGCGGCAGCGATCAAGGCGATTTCGGGCGAAGATTTTACCCCGCCCCAGCCGGCCGATCACCCCTATTTGCAGGATGGCCCGCTCAGCGTGCCGCCGGTCAATGTCGAAAGCCTGAAGAAGCTGGCGCAAGGCGAATTCGCCGGCGATGCGCTATATGAAAAGTGGGCCAGCAACATCGACAACGCCGAAGCCGCGCGCTTGTTCCGCCTGAACGGCAAGGAAGAAACCGACCACGGCAACCGCCTGCTCGAAGCCGCCGCACTGCTGGCAGCTTAGGCCGACCGATCGAGACTGCGGGGCGTCCTAGACGAAGCTGTACGGGTCGATATCAACGTTGACCCGCACGCTGTTGCGGAAGTTCAGCTTGCCCAGCCATTCGCGGATCACATCCTGCAGCCGGGCGCTGCGCCGCGCGTTGACCAGCAGGCGATAGCGATAGCGCCCGCGCAGCAGCGCAAGCGGCGCGGGGGCCGGGCCAAGGATCATCACGTCGGGCAGGTTGGGCGCGGCCCCGCCAATGGCGCGGGCGGCATCGCGCGCTTCGGCTTCGTCTTCGGATGAAACGATGATCGCGGCCCAGCGCCCGAACGGCGGGGCGCCGGCATCGCGGCGGGATTCGGCTTCGGCGGCGTAAAACGCATCGCGGTTCCCCGCCACCAATGCGGCAATCACGGCGGCTTCGGGGTGGCGGGTCTGGATCAGCACTTCGCCCGGTTTTTCGCCGCGCCCGGCACGCCCGGCAACTTGCGCGACCTGCTGATACGTGCGTTCCGCCGCGCGCAGATCGCCGCCCTCAAGGCCAAGGTCGGCATCGACCACGCCCACCAGCGTCAGATCGGGAAAGTGATAGCCCTTGGTGACAAGCTGGGTGCCAACGATCACGTCGATCAGCTTGTTTTCCGCCGCAGCCACGAATTCGCCGATCTTTTCGGGCGTGTTGAGCGTGTCTGACGTGACCACCGCCACGCGGGCTGCGGGCAGCAGCTGCGCCACTTCATCGGCGATCCGTTCCACGCCGGGGCCGCAGGCCACCAGGCAATCGCCGGTGCTGCATTCGGGGCAGGCGTCCGGCACGGGCACTTCATGCCCGCAGTGATGGCACGACAGGCGGCGCGACAGGCGGTGTTCAACCAGCCACGCGCTACAATTGGGGCACTGGAAGCGATAGCCGCAGTGACGGCACAGGGTCAGCGGGGCATAGCCGCGCCGGTTGAGGAACAGCAGCGATTGTTCGCCCCGGTCCAGCCGTGCCTGCATTTCCGCGATCAGCCGCGGGGCCAGCCAATGGCCGCGTTCGGGCACTTCCTTGCGCAAATCGACCACGGCGATGTCGGGCAGGGTGGCCCCGCCGAACCGGTCTGGCAGGTCAACCTTCTGGTAAACGCCAGCTTCGGCCAGTTGCAGCGATTCAAGCGCCGGGGTGGCGCTGGCCAGGATGACCGGGATCTGTTCGAACTTGGCGCGGATTACCGCCACGTCGCGGGCGTTGTAACGCACCCCGTCATCCTGCTTGAACGACACTTCGTGGGCTTCATCGACCACGATCAGCCCCAGCCGCGCATAAGGCAGGAACAGCGCCGAGCGCGCGCCGACGACCACTTGCGCCTCGCCCGAAACGATCGCGCGCCAGGCCCGCCGCCGTTCGCTGGCTTTCAATGAGCTGTGCCACAGCACCGGCGGCGTGCCGAACCGGGCTTCGAAGCGGCGCAGAAAGTTTTCGGTCAGCGCGATTTCGGGCAGCAGCACCAAGACTTGGCGATCGGTGCGGATCGCCTGCGCAATCGCTTCGAAATAGCATTCGGTCTTGCCCGAACCGGTTACCCCATCAAGCAGGAACGGCTGGAACCCCCGATCGCGGGTGGCGGCTACAAACGTGGCGGCGGCGGCCTGCTGGGCATCGGACAGCACCGGCACGGCATGATCAGCGTGCGCGCGCGGATAGGGGCGATCCAGATCGACGGTTACTGGCTCCAGTATCCCCGCGCCCACCATCCCGCGCAGCACCGCATCGGAAACGCCGGCGATTTCGGCCAGTTCGCGGATGCTGGCCTGTTCGCCGTGCAGCGCATCCATCGCGGCGGCGCGCTGCGGGGTCAGGCGCTTGGGTTCCGTTCCGGACAGGCGGTATTCGGTGGCCGTGCCGCCGCCGCGCAGTGCCGCCATCGAACCCAGCGCCATGCGCGCCACCGCATTCATCGGCGCAACATAGTAATCCGCGCACCATTCGATCAGCCGCCGCAGGGCTGCGGAAAACGGGGGGACGGGCAGCACTTCCAGCAACGGGCGGAGTTTGGCATCCGGCACCATTTCGCCGGGCAGCCGGTCTGCTTCCCAAACGATGCCCAGCACCTGCCGCGGCCCCAATGGGGCGATGACCAGCGCGCCCGGCGCTACCGTCATGCCGGGTGGCAGGCGATAGTCCAGCACGGACAGAACCGGATTGAAGGCAAGGATTCGGACGCGGGTCATGGGCTTTGCGCCACCCTATGCGCACAAACCGGCCTTGGGGGCTAGGCCCCTGCGGGCAGCTTGCCTATAGCGGGCGGTGAATCGCCTACAGGAGCAAGACCCGTGAAATTCTTCGCCGACACCGCCGAAATCGCCGAAATCAAGGATCTGGCCGCTACTGGGCTGCTCGATGGGGTGACCACGAACCCATCGCTGATCATGAAGTCGGGCCGTGATTTCATGGAAGTAACCAAGGAAATCTGCGCGCTGGTCGATGGGCCGGTCAGCGCCGAAGTGGTCGCGCTCGATCACGCGGGCATGATGCGCGAGGCTGAAATCCTGCGCAAGCTGGCCGATAACGTCTGCATCAAGGTGCCGCTGACGATCGACGGCCTGAAAACCTGCAAGGCGCTGACCAGCGACGGCACGATGGTCAACGTAACACTGTGCTTTTCGGCCAATCAGGCGCTGCTGGCGGCCAAGGCCGGGGCCACGTTCGTTTCGCCGTTCGTTGGTCGGCACGATGACAACGGCTTCGATGGGATGCAGCTGATCAGCGACATTCGCCTGATCTACGATAACTACAGCTTCGCCACGGAAATCCTGGTCGCTTCGGTGCGCCACGGGATCCACGTGCTTGAAGCCGCCAAGATCGGCGCCGATGTGATGACCGCGCCGCCTTCGGTCATCAAGGGCTTGTTCAAGCACATCCTGACCGACAAGGGGATCGAAGGCTTTATGGCCGATTGGGCCAAGACCGGGCAATCGATCTAAGGCCATTGTTATAAGGCGCTGAGCGACTTGTCCGACGAATCCCCCCTCGACCGCTTCAAGTCCGTGCTGACCGGCACGGCCCGCGCCGTTGCCCACGAGCCGGAGCTGGAAGTGGCGTGGACGGCGGATACGCCGGTGGCCAATGGCAAGAACTTGCGCATTCCGATGCCGGGCCGCGCCTTACCGCGCGAACAGGCCATGGAAGCGCGCGGCTTTGCCGATAGCTTTGCACTGCGGCTGCGCCACCATAACGATCAGCTCCACGCCCGGAATGCCCCCGCCGATCCCACCGCGCGGGCCTGTTACGATGTGGTGGAGCAAGTCCGCTATGAGGCCTTGGGCGCCAATGCCTATGCCGGGGTGCGGGCCAACCTTGATGCCGCGCAACTGGTGCGGATCGGGGGTGATCCGATCACCCGCGCCAGCCGCCCCGATGAAGTGCCGATGCAGGCCGCGCTGGGCCTGCTGCTGCGCGAACACCTGACCGGCCAGCCGGTGCCCGAAGCCGCGCGCGCCGGGGTAGAGATG
This sequence comes from Pseudomonadota bacterium, assembly GCA_046050825.1. GTDB lineage: Bacteria > Pseudomonadota > Alphaproteobacteria > Sphingomonadales > Sphingomonadaceae > Novosphingobium. The sequence goes on along the minus strand of JBJOPJ010000061.1, from coordinate 6,929 downwards.
CTGCGCGGCTGGATCGGCGAAAAGGCGGGTAACGATTTCGCCGCACTGGCCGGTTCGGTCGACGATCAGGAAGCCTTTCAACACCTTACGCTGGATATGCTCCGGCACCTTGAACTGACCCGCCCCGACCAGCTTGAGCCGGACACCGAGGAAGGCGAGGATCAGGACAGCGACGACGAGCAGGAAGAAGACCAGCCCGACGAAGGCGATTCCGCCGAAGACCAATCGCCCAGCGAAGCCGCCGCCGAACCCAGCGAAGGCGACGACGAGGGCGAAAGCGAAGCCGAACGCGAAATGGACGACGATTCGGCCGAAAGCGAAGAAGGCGAAGAGGGTGAGGACGGGATGCTGCCCACCCGCCCGAACCGACCGTGGACCGAAGTTCCCGCCGGGTTCGATTACAAGGCGTTCACGCTGGCGTTCGATGAAGTCGTCAGCGCGGCGGACTTGTGCGATGATGATGAACTGGGCCGGTTGCGCGCCTATCTGGATGCACAGCTGAAAGGCTTGCAGGGGATCGTGACCAAGCTGGCCAACCGGTTGCAGCGCCGCTTGATGGCGCAGCAGAACCGCAGCTGGGATTTCGATCAGGAAGAAGGCCTGCTTGATGCCGCGCGGCTGGCCCGCGTGGTTATTTCGCCCGGCCATTCGCTGTCCTACAAGATCGAGCGCGAGGTTGAGTTCAAGGACACGATCGTCACCCTGCTGCTGGACAATTCCGGATCGATGCGCGGCCGCCCGATCTCGATCGCGGCGATCAGCGCCGATGTGATGGCGCGCACGCTGGAACGGTGCGGGGTCAAAACCGAAATCCTGGGCTTTACCACCCGTGCGTGGAAGGGCGGGCAAAGCCGCGAGGCATGGCTGGCCGGGGGCAAGCCCGCGCAGCCGGGCCGCCTCAACGATCTGCGCCATATCGTCTACAAAAAGGCCGACGAGCCATATCGCCACGCCCGCAAGAACCTGGGCCTGATGATGCGCGAAGGGCTGCTGAAGGAAAACATCGACGGCGAGGCTTTGCTCTGGGCGCACAACCGCTTGCTGGGCCGGGCCGAGGATCGCCGCATCCTGATGGTGATTTCCGATGGCGCGCCGGTGGATGATTCCACGCTCAGCGTGAACAGCGCGGGCTATCTTGAACTGCATCTGCGCCGCGTGATCGAATGGATCGAAAAACAATCGCCGGTGCAATTGGTGGCCATCGGCATCGGCCACGATGTGACCCGCTATTACCGCCGCGCGGTGACGATCATGGACGTTGAGCAGCTGGGCGGGGCGATGATCGAACAGCTGGCGCAGTTGTTCGAGGATGAATGAGGCGCGTTGCGCGCCGCGGGTGAAAGTTTGAACTTTGTGGCTTGACCGGATCGTTTAATCACTTGATTAAACCGCCATGACCCAAAGCACCTCTGTTACCCAAGCCGTTATGTCCCGCCGTTCGATCCGCGCTTTCGCGGATAAGCCGGTTCCGCTCGCGCTGCTGCGCCAGATCATGGAAACCGCCGGCTGGGCGCCTTCGGGCTGCAATTATCAGCCCTGGGAAGGCGCGATCCTGACGGGCGAGCCGCTGCGCCAGCTGCAGGCCAAAATGGCCGCCTCCGCTCCGCAAGACCCCAAGGAATACAGCTGGGATGATCCCCAGGTGCTGCCCGAATGCGCCGCGCGCCTGCAACAAGTTGGCGCCGATATGTACACCGCGCTGCAAGTTGAGCGCAGCGACAAGCAGGGGCGCGGCGATTTCGTGGCGCGCAACGTGGTGTCGTTCGATGCCCCGGCCGTGCTGATGGTCTATTTTCCCCGCGTGATGGGCGCCCCCCAATGGTCGGACGTGGGGATGTGGCTGCAAACCGTGATGCTGCTGCTGCGCGAACACGGGCTGGATTCCTGCCCGCAGGAATTCCTGTCGATGTATGCGAAAGTCATCAAGGATTTCATTGGCGTTTCCGATGAAACCCATATCTTCTTCTGCGGCATCGCCATCGGCTATCAGGACGAAGAAGATCCGGTGAACCACTTTGATCGCAAGCGCGAACCGCTGGACAGCAAGGTCAAGTTCCTCGGGTTTGAATAAAGGCGCAGCCATGAACGTTACCGAAGCCGTCAACAGCCGCCGTTCGATCCGCGCGTTCAAGGACCAGCCGGTCGATCAGGCGGTGCTGGCGCGCGTGCTGGAACAGGCGCAGCGTGCGCCTTCGGGCGGCAATACCCAGCCGTGGAATGCAGTGATACTGGCGGGTGATCCGCTGCAGCAGCTGCTGGGCAAAGTGGCCGAAGTTATCCCCCAAGGGCCGGCAGCCTATTCCCCGGAATACAGTATTTACCCGTCCGAACTGGACGGCGCCTATGCCACCCGCCGCTTTGGCGTGGGCGAAGCGATGTACGCCGCGCTAGACATCCCGCGCGATGACAAGGCCAGCCGCCTGAAGTGGTTTGGCCGCAATTTTCAGGCGTTCGGTGCGCCGGTGCTGATGCTGGTCCACACCCCGCGCTATATGGGGCCGCCGCAGTGGTCGGACATTGGCATGTGGCTGCAAACCGTGATGTTGCTGCTGCGCGAAGCGGGGCTGGATAGCTGCGCGCAAGAGGCGTGGGCCGTCTATTCCAAGCAGATCCGCGAATGCGTGGGCATTCCCGAAGACCACATCTTTTTCTGCGGCCTCGCGATCGGCCACGGGGATCGCGATCATGCGGTCAACCAGTTCCCGGTAGCGCGTGCGCCGCTGGATGAAGTGGTGCGCTGGCAAGGCTTCTGAACGCCTGATCGCTTGACCCGGGCGCAAGCCTGCGTAAGGCCCGGGGGATGACTGATGCCGTTCCCCTGCGCCTGTTCAACAGCCTGACCCGCCAGCTGGAAACGTTCCAGCCCGTCCATGCCGGCGAGGCCCGCGTCTATACCTGCGGGCCGACGGTCTATAACTATCCGCACATCGGCAACATGCGTGCCTATGTCTTTGCCGACATCTTGGGCCGGACGCTGAGCTTCAAGGGCCACAAGCTGACCCACGTCATCAACATCACCGATGTCGGCCATCTGACTGACGATGGCGACGCGGGCGAGGACAAGATGGAAAAGATGGCCGTGCAGCGCGCGCAGTCGATCTGGGACATCGCCCGGCACTATACCGAGGCCTATTGGGCCGATGTAAAGGCGCTCAACATCCGCCAGCCGGCCCAGTGGACCATCGCCACCGAATTCGTGCCCCAGATGATCGAATTTGCGAAATCGATCGCTGACAAGCACTGCTACGAGCTGAGCAGCGGGCTTTATTTCGATGTCTCGACCGTGGCCGATTACGGCCGCCTCGCCCGCGCCCAGACCGAGGACGGGGAAGGGCGGATCGAAGCGGTGGAGGGCAAGCGCAACGCCGCCGATTTCGCGATCTGGCGCAAGACCCCGCCGGGCGAAAAACGCCAGATGGAATGGGACAGCCCATGGGGCCGCGGCGCGCCGGGCTGGCATCTGGAATGTTCGGTCATGTCGGGTCAGTTGCTTGGCTTTCCGTTCGATATTCACACCGGCGGGATCGATCACCGCGAAATCCACCATCCCAATGAGATTGCCCAAAACCAGGCATTTTGCTGCGCGGGCGGGCTGGATGTGCCGGCCAATTCGGGCGCGCGGGTGTGGATGCACAACAACTTTCTGGTCGAACGCAGCGGCAAGATGTCGAAGTCGTCAGGCGAATTCCTGCGGCTGCAACTGTTGATCGACAAAGGCTATCACCCGCTGGCTTACCGCATGATGTGCCTGCAGGCGCACTATCGCAGCGAACTGGAATTCAGCTGGGATGGGCTGGGCGCGGCGCTGGTGCGGTTGAAGCGGCTGCTGATGGCCGTGGCCAATTTGCGCGGGCAGGCCGATGTGGCCGCCGGCTGGGGGGCAAAGTTTGCGCCGCTGATGGAACGGTTCGACGCGGCGGTGTCCGATGATCTGAACACGCCGGTGGCGCTGACCGTGCTGGAAGAAGTCGCCGCGCTGAAAAAGGTTGATGCGGGCGAAAAGCTGGCAGCGATCGCGGCGATGGACGCGGTCATGGGGCTGGGCCTGTTGACGCTGGAACGCGCCGAACTGCGCATCCGGCCCAAGGCCGCCACGATGTCCGAAGCCGACATCGAGGCCGCCCTTGCCGCGCGCAAGGAAGCCCGCGCAAACAAGGATTTCGCCGCGTCAGACGCCCTGCGCGATGACCTGGCCGCCAAGGGGGTAGACGCGATGGACGGTGACCCGCTGGGCTGGGAATGGAAACTGGCATGACCATCGCCGTTCTCAACGCGCTGCTGCGCCCGCTGATCGAAGCGCGTTTGCCCGATTGGGTCGAGCCGCGCTGGTATGCCAACCGGCAGGAAGCGTTCGATCTGGCCCCTGCCGCCGAAATCGGCTGGTTCGATATGCACAAGCACGCCGATATGATCCACGCGATCGAACTGGCGGTGAATATGCGGTGGCTCAATTCGGTGATCGCCGGGCTGGATTTCCTGCCGGTTGAGCTGTTGCAGCAACGGGGGGTGCGGATCAGCAACGGGGCCGGGATCAACGCCATCACCATCGCGGAATACGTGGTGATGGGGATGCTTTCGATCGCCAAGGGTTACCGCGAAGTCGTGCGGGCGCAGGATCGCCACGAATGGCTGCGCGAGGCGCCGGGCAAGCGCGAACTTTACGGCAGCAAGGCGTTGATCCTGGGCTATGGCGCGATCGGCAGCCTGGTGGATGAACGGCTGGCCGCGTTCGGGGTGGCCGTGACCAAGGTGCGGCGTTCGCCCGGTCCCGGCACGCTGGGGCCGGATGAGTGGCGCGCCCGGCTGGGCGAATTCGATTGGGTGATCCTGGCGGTGCCCGCCACCCCCGAAACCGTGGGGATGTTCGGCGCGGCGGAAGTGGCGGCGATGAAAGCCGATGCGGTGCTGGTCAACGTGGCGCGCGGGGTGGTGGTGGATCAGGATGCCCTGGTCGCCGCCTTGCAGGACCGGCGGATCGGCGGGGCGTTTCTGGATGTCACCACGCCCGAACCGCTACCGGCCGATCATCCGCTGTGGGTGCTGGATAATGCCCATGTGACGATGCACTTGTCAGGCAATTCGCAGGACAAGATGTTTGTGCGGGCCGCTGAACGGTTCCTGCGCAATCTTGACAACTATCGCGCCGGGCGCCCGTTGGAGGCAGAGTTTCACCCGGCGCGCGGGTACTGATCAGCAATCATCCAGCAGCAGCAGCTCCACTTCCACGGTCAGGCGCGGGGTGGGCAGGGCGGCGTGTTCCACCCCGATCACCGCCGCATCGGCCACGATCTGCCGGGGCAGGGTAAATTCGTGGTCGGGAAAGGCCTCGATCAGGTCTTCGCCCGCGGCAATCGCATCAATCCCGGTGAAGGCCAGCAGGATCGTCTGCCGCGCGCCCGAAAACGTGGCGCTGGCCCAGGCGCGTTCGCCGTGGTGCAGCAGTTCGGCCTGACCGCCCGCCAGCTCAAGCACGGCGGATAGCAGCTGCAGCCAAGGTCCAGAGTGATGACGGGCGTGATGGCGGGCGTTCTGGCGGGCGGGGGCCGTCTGGCTGTGCATGGTGCGGTGGGCGGCGGGATCAAGCAGCACCGGCATTCTCCTGATAAATGTTCATGAAATGTTCCACCCGTTGTTCGGTTGCACCGCGGGGCGTGCGGCCATTGCGCAAATCTTCGACAAAGCGCGGGTCATGGACGGCAAGCCGCCCGAACTTGGTCCACGGCATTCCGGTTTCGCGTAAAAAACGTTCGATCCGCATCAGCAACATGCAATGTCCTCCTGGTGTTCGCGGGTGGTGGTCCCGGCAGGGCCGCGCCTCGAATCGCCTTGTCGATCTGCTTGTTTTCAAACGTGAAATCCTACTTGTCTAGGAAAAATACATCGCGTAGGGAAAATCCATGACATCGCACGATCCCCGCGCTCGCTTGTTGAAACTGGCCAGTGAACACGGCGCCAGCCTGTCTGGCTTGTCCGAACTGATCGGGCGCAACCAGACCTACCTGCAGCAGTTTGTGCGCAAGGGCAGCCCGCGCAAGCTGGAGGAAACCGACCGGCGCACGCTGGCGCGGTTCTTTGGGGTGGACGAAGCGGAATTGGGCGCGCCAGAGGATTTTTCCGCCCCGCCGTTCCCCCCGCCGCCATTGTCCGGGCTGCTGGGGGCAAAACCCGCGCGCGGTGACTGGGTGGATGTGCCGCGCCTGCCGCTGGGGGCATCGGCCGGGGGCGGGGCGCTGACAGCGGACGAGGCGCCGATCGGCGCGTTCCGCTTTTCCGTGCGCTGGCTGCGCGAACAGGGCCTCGATCCGGCCCAGCTGTCCGCGATCCGGGTTGAGGGCGATTCGATGGAAGGCACGTTGCGCGATGGCGATGAAATCCTGGTCGATCGCACCCCGCGCCCGCTGCGCGATGGGATCCATGTCGTCCGGGCCGGGGATGCCTTGCTGGTCAAGCGCGTGGATACCAGCCGTTCCGGCCGGATCGCACTGGTCAGCGATAACCCAGCCTATCGCACGCTGGAACTGGCGCCGGGCGAAGTCGATGTGATCGGCCGGGCCGTGTGGAAAAGCGGGCGGCTGTAACGGCCAATCAATTTCCGGTTGCCCTGACCGCGCCCCAACGCCATGTCCGGGGCATGACCGAAACACCCTCTGAAGCCCCGATGCGCGTTGGCATCATCCCGGTTACCCCGCTGGAGCAGAACTGCTCGCTGATCTGGTGCACCAAAACGATGCGCGGCGCGCTGATCGACGTTGGCGGCGATCTGGATAAAGTGCGCGGTGCGGTGGCAAAAGTGGGCGTCACGATCGAGAAGCTGCTCGTCACCCATGGCCATATGGACCATTGCGGCGCGACCGCGGTCTATGCCCGCGAACTGGGCGTGCCGATCGAAGGCCCGCATGAAGATGATCGCTATTGGCTGGATCGGCTGG
>JBJOPJ010000060.1:0-14263 GCA_046050825.1 Pseudomonadota bacterium | reverse complement strand
CGTTGTCATCAGCAGAGCAGGCGAGCAGCAGCAGGGGTGCGGTTAGCAGCAGGGCCGAACGGGCAATTCTCACGCTGAAACCAGAGTGCCTGCGCCACGGCTGGTGAAGAACTCCAGCAGCATCGCGTGGGGCACCCGCCCGTCGAGCACCACCGCCGCCTCGCAGCCGGAGGTGACGGCAGCTACGCAGGTCTCCAGCTTGGGGATCATCCCGCCCTTGACCGTGCCATCCTCGCGCAAAGCGGCGATGTCGGCGGGCCTGAGGTCGGTCAGCAGGTTGCCAGACTTGTCGAGCACGCCGGCCACGTCGGTCAGCAGGAACAGCCGCGCCGCGCCCAGCGCCGCTGCGATCGCCCCGGCCATCGTATCGGCGTTGATGTTATAGGTTTCGCCATCATCGCCCACCGCGATCGGCGCGATCACCGGGATCATCCCGGCATCCGAAATGGTCTTGATCACTTTGGTATCGACGCTGTGCGGTTCGCCCACAAAGCCCAGATCGATCACTTGTTCGATCTGGCTATCGGGATCGCGCGTGGTGCGCTGCACTTTACGCGCTGTAACCAGGCCGCCGTCCTTGCCCGAAATGCCGATCGCCTTGCCGCCGGCGCCGGCGATCCAGCGCACGATTTCCTTGTTGATCGCGCCCGACAGCACCATTTCGGCCACTTCGGCGGTGGCCTTGTCGGTGACGCGCAGGCCATCGACAAAGCGGCTTTCCACGCCCAGCTTCTTCAGCATCGCGCCGATCTGCGGTCCGCCACCGTGGACCACCACGGGATTGATCCCAATCGCTTTCAACAGCACGACATCCTCCGCGAAATCATGCGCAAGGTCAGGATCGCCCATGGCGTGGCCGCCGTACTTCACCACGAAAGTACGCCCGGCATAGCGCTGGAGATAAGGCAGCGCCTCGACCAGCGTTTCGGCCTTGGCGAGCATTGCGGTCATCTGGGTGGGATCAAGCGGATCGGTCATGCGCCGCGCTTAAGCCCCCTTGCCCCGGATTTGAAGCTTTTTTAGACCGCGCTCTAGCTGGCGGGGCGATCCAGCCAGCGGCCCAGCTTCACGAACACCACGATCAACGGCGGCACCATGATCGTGGACAGCACCAGCTTGGAAATGATCTGCCCCTCCATGATCTGGGCCAGTGGCATGTCCTGACCGTAGAAGCTGATCGTGATGAACAGCAACGTATCGACAACTTGCGACAACAGGCTGGCAATCCACGCCCGCAGCATCAACATCCGCCCCTGCCCGCCGGCGATCCGGCCAAACAGATAGACGTTGAGCGTTTGCGACGTGCCGTAAGAAATCAACCCGGCAAACTGCATCCGCGCACCTTGCCCCAGCAGGCGGGCGAAGGCGTCCTGATCGGTCCAGAACGCGGCCGGCGGCACCAGGTGGATCACCACGGTGAGCAGCACCATCGACACGATCAGCGGCACGAAGCCAAAGCGCACCAGCTTGTTGGCCATGTCCTGCCCGAACAGTTCGGCCACCGCGCTGGACATCACCACCAGCAGCAGAAACGCAAAGATCCCGCTTTCAACCGCCAGATCGCCCAGCACCGGCCAATGCCCCAGCGATGCCAGCTTGGTGCCCAGCACGCCCGCCAGCACCGCCAGCCCCCCATAGAGCAGCGAAAAGGCAAACAGCGAACGCGGCATCGCGATAGTGCGGGTTTCCATGGTCACGGCGTAGCGGCCCGGCCGCGGCGCGAAAAGTGGCTGACCGTAGTCCTCAACAGTTCCGGCGGCGGGCCTCAACAGTTCCGGCGGCGGGCCTCAACAGTTCCGGCGGCGGGCCGGTTTCGGCCCGTGGCAATTTGACTGTTTAGGCAAAGCCGCTACCTGTCGGCGCAACACATCGCCGGGTGGGGCAATCTGCCGGCAAGCCTTCAGGGAACGCGATACCGATGCATATCCTCAACAGCCTGCTGGGCATGGCACTGATTCTGGCCGTGGCTTTCGCGCTTTCCGCTGATCGCGGGGCGGTCCGCTTGCGCGTGGTGGGGGCGGCGTTTGCCTTGCAGGCCGGGTTCGCCGCGCTGGTGCTGTATGTTCCATGGGGCAACGCGCTGCTGCAAGGCGCGGCGCACGGGGTGGAAAGCCTGCTGGGCTTTGCCCACGCGGGGATCGAATTCCTGTTCGGCCCGCTGGCATCGCCGGAAATCGGCGGCCACAGCTTTGCGATTTCGGCGCTGCCGGTGATCATCTTCTTCGCCGCGCTGATTTCGATCCTCTATTACCTGGGCATCATGCAGCTGGTGATCCGCTGGATCGGCGGCGCACTGGAAAAGATCACTGGCATTTCCAAAGTGGAAAGCCTGTCGGCCGCTTCGAATATCTTCGTCGGCCAATCCGAAAGCCCGCTGGTGATCCGCCCTTATCTGGCCGCGCTGACCCCATCGCAACTGTTCTGCCTGATGACGGTGGGGATGGCCGGCGTGGCGGGAACCATTCTTGCCGCCTATGCCTCGATGGGCATCCGCATCGATTACCTCGTCGCCGCCGCCTTCATGTCGGCACCGGGCGGCATCCTGATGGCCAAGATCATCATGCCCGACCCCAAGGGCGAGGTCTTGCCCGAACCCAGCGATGTACCGGTGCAAAGCCTGGACGAAGAACGCCCCGCCAACCTGATCATGGCCGCATCGCAAGGCGCGCAAACCGGCGTGAAGCTGGCCGTGGCGGTGGGCGCGATGGTGCTGGCGTTCGTGGCGCTGGTGGCCTTGGCCAACGGGCTGCTGGGCGCAATCGGCGGCTGGCTGGGCATGGGCGACCTGTCGTTCCAGATGCTGCTGGGCTATGTGTTCGCCCCGGTGTTCCGCCTGCTGGGCGCGCCCGATTGGGCCGAAGCCATGCGCGCCGGCGGCTTTTTTGGCTCCAAGGTGGTGCTGAACGAATTCGTGGCCTTCATCGACCTTGGCGGCGCCACCGGCCTGTCCCCGCAGACCACCGCGATCGTAACGTTCGCGCTGTGCGGGTTTTCAAACTTCAGTTCGATCGCCATCCAGATGGCGGTAACCGGCGGCCTTGCCCCCAACCAGCGCCCGGTGATCGCCAAGCTGGGGTTGAAGGCGCTGGCCGCCGGCAGCCTGTCAAACCTGATGAGCGCGGCGCTGGCGGGGCTGTTCCTCAGCCTGGCCTAGGGCTGACCGGCGGGCATTCTGCTCCAAACTGTCCGAAACGGGCTGAAATTACGTAGTTTCGCGAATGGAAATGGCCGGCATCCTGTCGTGATTGGCGGGGATGGCCATCATCACCCTTGCCGCCGCCCTGTTCGCGCTTTGCGCCGATGCCCCCCGCACCACCTGTGTTGTCGATGGCGATACGTTCTGGCTGAGCGGCCAGAAAGTGCGCATCGCCGATATCAACGCCCCGGAAACGCACGGCGCTGGCTGCCCGGCCGAACAGGCCCTGGGCGAACGCGCCACCCGGCGCTTGATCACCCTGCTGAACGCCGGCCCGTTTGCGCTGGAAATCGAAGGGCGCGAAACCGATCGCTATGGCCGCGCCTTGCGCGTGGTGCGCCGCGGCGGCCGCAGTCTTGGCGCGCAACTGGTCGATGAAGGCCTGGCCGAACCCTGGCGGGGCAAGCGCAGCAACTGGTGCGCGCTGCTGGCAAGCCGCGATTGACCTGCTACCCCCATGCAGCCCGCGATTCGCGGGCCATGGGAGAGGGATAAACCGATGTTGTTAATCGAAGGCTGGCTCAAGCTGGCAGCGGGTGAATTCGCCAAGTTGCAGGCGCAGGCGCAAACGATGGTGGCAACCACGTTGGCCGAAGACGGGTGCCTGCACTATTCCTTTGCGCAAGACGTGGGCAATCCGGACCTGATCCGCATTTCCGAACGGTGGCGCGATCAGGCGGCGCTGGGCGCGCATTCCGCCAGCGCCCACATGGCCGAATTCCAAAAGACGATGGCCACCTTGAAAGTCGAAGGGGCCGATTTGCGGCTTTATAACGCCGAGGAAATCAGCAAGCTGATGTAAGCGGCGCAGCCGGGGGGATCAGATGCCGGCGTACCACGGGTAGTCGTGCTGATCCTCCCAGTAGCCGCCGTTCCCGCCGTAGAGGCCGGCCAGGCTATCGCGCAATTCGATCCGCATGACGAACTTGGCCTGCTTATAGCCCAGTTGCCGTTCAACCCGCAGGCGCAGCGGCGCGCCGTGGGCAATATCCAGCGGGGTGTCGTTCATCCGCCAGGCCAGGATCGTCTGTGCATGGAATGCGTCGATCAGGTCGATCGATTCGTAAAATGGTTTGCCGCCAATCGTGTCGGCGCAGTGGAACACCGCGTAACGCGCGCTGGGCAGCAATCCCGCCAGCGCCAGAATGGGGTCCAGTTGCGGCCCCTGCCACTTGCCAATCGCGCTCCACCCTTCAACGCAATCGTGGCGGGTGATCTGGGTGCGCTGGGGCATGGCTTTAAGCGCGGCCAAAGGCAGGGCCAGCGGCTGCCGAACCAGCCCGTCCACCACCAGTTGCCACGTGGAAAAGCCGGCTGCGGCGTGGCGATTATAGGCCGGATCGGCCACCGCAGTGCTGCCATTGGCGCGAAACAGCGGCGACATGTCCGCTTCGGTGAATTCCCGCGCCAGCGCATCGCCGGCCAGCAGGCGCTGCGCGCGCAAGTTCAGCCCTGCGGCCTGCTTGAAGCCGCGGCGCAGCGGTTCGGAGGAATTGAGCCGGTCGCAGCCCGAGAGCAGCAGCCCCCCGACGCCGGCAACGCCCATGCCCAACAGACGGCGGCGGTTCAGGTCCATCAGCCGTTCTCCCCAGTGCGCGGCAGGTGGTGCCACCCGGTCAGCATGGCACGAATGGCATTCACCGGGCCGACCAGCAGCACCATGGCGATATGGACCGCGAAGAACGCCACCAGTCCGGATGCCGCAATGAAATGCAGCGAGCGCGCCGATTGCCGCCCGCCGACCAGCCCGGTCAGCCCCGGAAACGCGGCATCAAGGCCGGGGGACATGGCCATCCCGGTGAAAATTATCAGCGGGATCAGGCCCAGCAACACCCCGCCATAAGCCAGTTTCTGCAACACGTTATAGCGCAGCGCCGCAGCGCCGGTGGGAAAGCGCAGCCGCGCATGATCCACCACGTCCTGCCACACGTGTGCCGGGGCCAGTTCGGCCATGCGCGGCGCCAGATCGCGGCGCAGATGGCCCGAAAGGAACGCCCACAGCCAATAGCCCGCGCTGGCCACCGCCAGCAGCCAGGCAAAGGCCAGGTGCCACAACCGCGCATCGGCCAGGCTGTAGAACGATGGAATCGTGATCCAGCCGGGAAAGGGAATGCCATCCCCACCGGACAGGTCCAGCCATGCCGGATCGAAGTTCGCGCCGTATTGGCCCCAGTAGAGCCGCGGATGGGCGTTGAAGATCATCAGCCCGCTCATCAGCATGACGGCCATGACCACCACATTGATCCAGTGCCACAGCCGCGTGGGCGCGCGATGGCGATACACCCGCCCCGCGCGCTGCGGGGCAGGGATTCCGGCATTATCGTTCATAGAATCAGGCATTTGCCGAATCTCCCGCCGAGCGCAGGGTAGGCCGAATTCAGGTTGGCGGCAACAAGGCCGTCCGCTGCGCCTGCACCGCATCGGCCAGCCACGCCTTGCCCGCGCGCACGCGGGCCAGATTATGCGTGTCCTTGTGCGTCACCAGCCAGAAGCCGCGCAAAATTCGCCGTTCGGGCAGCACGGGAACCAGCCCGGCATCGGCATCGCCGATAAAGCACGGCAGCACGCCGACCCCCGCACCGGCGGCGATCATCCGGTACTGCGCGTTGATGCTGGACGAACGCACGCTGGCGGTCAGCCCGGGGTGGATTTCATCCAGATAGCGCAAAGCCGGATCATACAGCATATCGGGAATATAGCCGACCAGCCGGTGCCCCTGCGTCAGGTCGGCGGGGCGAACCGGCATTCCCGCCCCCGCCAGATAGGCCGGGCTGGCATAAAGCCGCAGGGCATAGTCCGACAGCTTGCGCGCGATCACCGGGCCGGCCTTGGGCCGCGACAAAGTGACGGCGATATCGGCCTCGCGCTTGGACAGGCTGAGGAACCCGCTGGAAGCCACCAGATCCACCGTCAGGTGCGGATGGGCGGCGGCCAGCACGGGCAAATGCCGCGGCAGGAACCAGCCGCCGAACCCTTCGGACACGCTGATCCGCAACGTGCCCGAAAGCCCCGCTGCGGGATCGCCGCCCTCGCCGATCCCGGTCGCCGCGGCGGCCATGGCCTCGACCCGCGCCAGCAAGGCCTCGCCCGTTTCGGTCAGCACCTGGCCTTCGCGGGTCTGCTCGAACAGGGTGGCCCCAAGCCGGGCCTCCAGCCGGCGCAGGCGGCGGCCCATGGTGGTGGCGTCAACCCCCATCGCACCGGCAGCCCGGGCCAGTTGGCCGGCCCGGGCAATCGCCAGAAAGGCCTGATAGTCGCTCCAGTCAGTTGCCTGCATAATTGCAGGTCATAGCCGCAAAATTGCGCCTTGTCTGCATTGCTCGGCAGGTGCAGGGCACAGTCAACAAGGGGACTCGAGAGGAGCCGATCCATGCGCATTGTCGATCACTTCATTGCCGGCGGTACCGCCGGTCTGGCCGCCACCCGCAAGGGCGATATCTTTGATCCCAACAATGGCGGCGTGCAGGCGCAAGTCGTGCTGGGCAGCGCCGATGCGCTGGAGCGCGCGGTTGCCGCCGCCCAAGCCGCCCAGCCCGCATGGGCGGCCACCAACCCGCAGCGCCGCGCCCGCGTGATGTTCAACTTCAAGGCGCTGGTCGAAGCCAACATCGACGAACTGGCGCTGATCCTGTCGACCGAACACGGCAAAGTGCTGGCCGATTCCAAGGGCGATATCCAGCGCGGGCTGGAAGTGGTCGAATTCTGCTGCGGCATCCCGCACGTGCTGAAGGGCGAATATACCCAAGGCGCCGGCCCGGGCATCGATGTCTATTCGATGCGCCAGCCGATCGGCATCGGCGCGGGCATTACCCCGTTCAACTTCCCGGCCATGATCCCGCTGTGGATGGGCGCCGTGGCGATGGCCACCGGCAATGCCTTCATCCTCAAGCCCAGCGAACGCGATCCTTCGCTGACCAACCGGCTGGCACAGCTGTGGCTGGAGGCGGGCCTGCCCGAAGGCATCTTCCAGGTGGTTCACGGCGATAAGGAAATGGTTGATCTGATCCTCGATCACCCGGCGATCGGTGCGATCAGCTTTGTCGGATCGTCCGATATCGCGCACTATGTCTACAATCGCGGCGTGGCCGCCGGCAAGCGCGTGCAGGCCATGGGCGGGGCCAAGAACCATGGCATCGTGATGCCTGACGCCGATCTGGATCAGGTGGTCAACGATCTGGCCGGCGCGGCGTTTGGCAGCGCCGGCGAACGCTGCATGGCGCTGCCGGTGGTGGTGCCGGTGGGCGATGACACCGCCGAACGCCTGAAGGCCAAGCTGATCCCGGCGATCGCCGCACTGAAAGTCGGCATCTCGACCGACGCCGAGGCCCACTATGGCCCGGTGGTAACGCAGGCCCACAAAGACAAGGTCGAAGGCTGGATCGCCAAGTGCGCCGCCGAAGGCGCCGAACTGGTGGTCGATGGCCGCGGCTTTACCCTGCAGGGGCATGAAAACGGCTTCTTCGTCGGCCCGACGCTGTTCGACCACGTCAACACCGACATGGACAGCTATCACAACGAAATCTTCGGCCCGGTGCTGCAGATGGTCCGCGCCAAGGACTTTGAAGAAGCGCTCAGCCTGCCCAGCAAGCACCAGTATGGCAACGGCGTGGCGATCTTCACCCGCAACGGCCATGCCGCCCGCGAATTCGCATCGCGGGTCAACGTGGGCATGGTGGGGATCAACGTGCCGATTCCGGTGCCGGTGGCCTATCACAGCTTCGGCGGGTGGAAGCGCAGCGCCTTTGGCGACACCAACCAGCACGGCATGGAAGGCGTAAAGTTCTGGACCAAGGTCAAGACCATCACTGCCCGCTGGCCGGATGGCGGCGGAGACGGTAGCAACGCCTTCGTGATTCCTACTATGGGCTGATCGGCGACGGCCTGATTGGTAACTGGCTGATTGGTAACTCGCCGATTGGCAACTGGCCGATTGGTGATGGGATGATGGGAGACAAGATGACTGACCAGTTTTCGCTGACCGAAGACCAGCGCGCCATTCAGGATATGGCGCAACGCTTCACGGCTGATCACATCACCCCGTTCGCAGCCCAGTGGGACGAGGAGCACCACTATCCGGTCGAGGTCTGGAAGGCCGCGGGCGAACTGGGGTTCGGCGCGATCTATGTGGCCGAGGAATCGGGCGGGATCGGCCTTGGCCGGCTGGAAGCGGCGCTGATCATGGAAGCGATGGCCTATGGCTGCCCGGCAACCAGCGCCTATATCTCGATCCACAACATGGCCGCGTGGATGATCGACACGTTCGCCAGGGCCGACCTGAAGGCGCGCTATCTGCCCAGCCTGGTCAGCATGGAAAAGATCGCGTCCTATTGCCTCACCGAACCGGGTTCCGGGTCGGACGCGGCCGCGCTGAAAACCACGGCGCGATTGGACGGCGATCATTACGTGCTGAACGGCACCAAGCAGTTCATCAGCGGGGCGGGCTATAACGACGTCTATGTCGTGATGGTGCGCACCGGCGATGAAAAGGCCAAGGGCATCACGTGCCTGGTCGTCGACAAGGATACCCCCGGCCTGTCATTCGGCGCGCCGGAAAAGAAACTGGGCTGGAATGCCTCACCCACCGCGCAAGTGATCTTCGAGGATTGCCGTGTGCCGGTGGCCAACCGCGTTGGCGCCGAAGGCGATGGCTTTCGCTTTGCGATGGCGGGGTTGGATGGCGGGCGGCTCCACATCGGGGCCTGCTCGCTGGGCGGGGCGCAGCGCTGCCTCGACGAAGCGATCGCCTATACCAAGGACCGCCAGCAGTTTGGGCAGCCGGTGGCCGATTTCCAAAACACCCAGTTCATGCTGGCCGACATGGCCACCGACTTGGAAGCCGCGCGCGCGCTGCTCTATCTGGCCGCCTGCAAGGTTTCCGCCGGGGCGCCCGACAAATCGCGTTTTTCCGCGATGGCCAAGCGCCTGGCAACCGATAGCGGCAGCAGCATCGTCAACGATGCGCTGCAATTGTTCGGCGGGTATGGCTACTTGAAGGACTATCCGATTGAACGCTTCTGGCGCGATCTGCGGGTCCATTCGATCCTGGAAGGGACCAATCAGGTGATGCGCATGATCGTCGGCCGGGACTTGCTGCGCCAATGACCGAAGATGTCATCGTTCACCGCGATGGGGCCGCCGGGTTCCTCTCGCTCAATCGCCCCAAGGCGATCCACGCGCTGACTTTGCCGATGGTCCACGCGATGACCAAGGCCCTACTGGAATGGCGTGATGATCCCGCCGTGCAGGTGGTGATCATCGACCATGCGGCCGCGCCGGATGGCGATCCCAAGCTTTCGCGCGGGTTCTGCTCGGGCGGGGACATTGCCTTTCTGCGCAACTCCGCGCTGAACGATGGCGGTGTTTCCGGGCGGCAGTTCTTCCACGATGAATACCAGCTCAACCACCTGATCTTCACGTATGACAAGCCGATCGTGGCGTTCATGGACGGGATCACGATGGGCGGCGGCGTTGGCATATCCCAGCCCGCGCGGTTCCACGTCGCCACCGAAAACACCCGCTATGCCATGCCCGAAACCGGGATCGGCCTGTTCCCCGATGTTGGCGGGGGCTGGTACCTGTCGCGGCTGCCCGGGCGGATCGGACAATTCCTGGCGCTGACCGGGGCCCGGTTCGATGGCGCGGAATGTCAGTGGGCCGGCCTTGCCACCCACTATCTGCCCAGCGAAACGCTGACCGATGCCAAGGCGCGGCTGGCCGCCGGACTGGATCCGGCAACCGTGCTGGCAGCCTTGGCCGCGGCCCCGCCGCCCGCGCGGGTAGAGGCGAACGCCGGGCTGATCGCCCGGCACTTCGCCTCGGATCGCTATGAAGACATCCTCGCCAGCCTCGCCGCCGATGACAGCGCGTGGGCGGCCAAGGAACTGGCAACGCTGCGCACGAAAAGCCCGCAGACCTGCAAAGTTGCGCTGCGCCAACTGGCCGAAAGCCTGCACTGCGCGGATTTCGCCGCCAACATGGCGATGGAATACCGCATCGCCAGCCGCGTGCTGACCCTGCCCGATTTCGCCGAAGGGGTGCGCGCGGTCATTGTCGACAAGACGGGCGACCCGCAGTGGCGCCCGGCAACGCCCGAAGGCGTGACCGACGCGCTGTTGGACAGCATCTTTGCGCCGCTGCCGGCGGATCAGGAATGGAACCCACTATGACTTTTGAAACGATCCTCGTCGAACAGCGCGATGCCGTCACGCTGATCACGCTTAACCGACCGCAGGCGCTGAACGCGCTGAACAGCACCGTGCTGGAAGACCTGATCGCGGCGTTCGCGGCGTTCGAAGCCGATCCATCGCAGCGCTGCGCCGTGTTGACCGGGGCGGGCGAAAAAGCCTTTGCCGCCGGCGCCGACATCAAGGAAATGGCCGACAAGCCGGCCGCCGAATTCTATGCGCAAGACTTTTTCGCGCGCTGGACCAGCCACCTCGTCAAGACCACCCGCAAGCCGTGGATCGCGGCGGTGAACGGCTTTGCGCTGGGCGGCGGGTGCGAACTGGCGATGATGGCGGACTTCATCATCGCGGCCGACAGCGCCCGCTTTGGCCAGCCCGAAGTAAAGCTGGGGGTTGGCCCCGGCATGGGCGGAAGCCAGCGCCTGACCCGCGCCGTGGGCAAGGCCAAGGCCATGGAAATGTGCCTGACCGGCCGGATGATGGGCGCCGAGGAAGCCGAACGCAGCGGGCTGGTGGCGCGCGTGGTGCCGCTGGCCGATCTGGTCGCAGAAGCCCTGAAGACCGCTGCCGAAATCGCCGGAATGCCGCCGCTGGCCGCGATCGCGAACAAGGAAATGGTCAACGCGGCATTCGAAACCACGCTGGACCAGGGCCTGCTGATGGAACGCCGCATCTTTCAGGTGCTGACCGCCACCCAGGACAAAGCCGAAGGCATGGCCGCCTTCATCGAAAAGCGCCCCGGCGTGTGGAAAGGGCAGTAACCCCATGAAAATCGCGTTCATCGGCCTTGGCAACATGGGCGGCGGGATGGCCGCGAACCTCGTCAAGGCGGGCCATGACGTGCACGCCTTTGACCTTGCCGCCGACGCTCTGGCGCGCGCGCAGGACAATGGCTGCACCACCTACACATCGGTACAAGCCGCCGTGCAAGGCGCCGAGGCGGTGGTTTCGATGCTGCCCAATGGCAAGATCGTCGACAGCGTTTACGCCGCCGACGTGATCGGCCACGCGCCCAGCACGGCGCTGCTGCTCGATTGCTCCACGATCGATGTCGCCACCGCGCGCAAGGTTGCCACGGCGGCCGGCGCGGCGGGGTACGCGATGGTCGATGCCCCGGTTTCAGGCGGGATTGCCGCGGCCAATGGCGGCACGCTGACGTTCATGGTCGGCGGGACGGACGAAGCCTTTGCGCGCGCCCAGCCGATCCTGTCGGCCATGGGCAAAGCCGTGATCCATGCCGGGGCTTCGGGTGCCGGGCAGGCCGCGAAAATCTGCAACAACATGATCCTTGGCGCGACCATGATCGCCACCTGCGAAGCCTTCGCTTTGGCGGACAAGCTAGGGCTGGATCTGCAGACGTTCTACGATATCTCCAGCAAGGCATCGGGCCAATCGTGGTCGATGACATCGTATTGCCCGGCCCCCGGCGTTGGCCCGGCCAGTCCGGCCGATAACGGCTATCAGGGCGGTTTTGCCGCGGCCCTGATGCTGAAAGACCTGAAGCTGGCGATGGAAGCTGCGCAAACCGCCGGCGCGCAAGTGCCGATGGGGCGCCGCGCCGAAGAGCTGTACGATGCCTTCGCCGCCGCCGGGCATGGCGGGCTGGATTTCTCGGCCATCATCAAGACGCTCTAGCCCCTTCGACAAGCCGAAGCGGAGCGGTTAAGGCGGCGGGGTGAATACAGGCCGCCTTGCCCTTGCCCGCCAGCACCATCTGGCGCCGTTCATCGCGGTAACGCTGGGCATTGCGCTGTTCAGCGTGATGGACGGCCTGATGAAAAGTGCCGCGCTGGCCGCCGGTGCCTATACCGCCATGCTGCTGCGCTCGGTGTTTGGCACGGCGCTGATGTTCCCGGTCTGGCGGCGGGGCGGAGCAGCCTGGCCCACCGCGTCGAACATGAAGCTGCACGCCCTGCGCGGCGCGGTCAGCGGCGCGATGGCCACCAGCTTTTTCGCCGGGCTGGTCTACTTGCCGATGGCGGAAGGGATCGCGCTGTCGTTCATCGCGCCGCTGATCGCGCTGTATCTGGCCGCGGTAATGCTGGGTGAAACCATCGGCCGACGCGCGCTTATGGCATCGCTGCTGGGGCTGGCCGGGGTGGCAATAATCGCGGCGGCCCGGCTGGGTGCAGACCGGTTGGGCGCGAATGCCGCGTGGGGGATCGGCATGATCCTGTTTTCGGCCGTGCTCTATGCGTGGAACCTGATCTTGCAGCGCCGCCAAGCCCAGCTGGCCGGCCCGGCCGAAGTGGCGCTGTTCCAAACCGTGTTCGTCGCCCTGTTCCTGGGCCTTGCCGCGCCCTGGCTGGCGGTGATGCCGCCGCCCCGCGCATGGCTGGATATCCTGATCGCGGCAGTGCTGGCGATGGGTTCGCTGATGGTGATTTCCTGGGGCTATGGCCGGGCCGAAGCCCAAGCCCTGCTGCCGATCGAATATACCGCATTCATCTGGGCCGCGATCATGGGTTGGATGATGTTCGGCGAAGCGCTGACCCTGCCCACGGTGATCGGCGTGGCGCTGATCGTGGTGGGCTGCTGGATCGCCGCCCCGCGCAAGCAGCACATCGAACAGACCGCACTTTAACCCCACCCCTTGACGCGCGGGGGATTCGCGCGCATCGGCGGCGCCGACATCTGGCCCTGCTGCACTCGCGAAAAGGGCGCGCGGGGCAGGGTGCTTTAGCTCAGGAGATCAGCAGGGATGACCCAGGTCGGACAGGACACGCTCGGCACGCGCAGCACGCTTACCGTTGGCGGCAAGGATTACGCTTACTATTCGCTCAAGAAGGCCGCGGCCAAGCTGGGCGACATCAGCCGCCTGCCCTTCAGCATGAAAGTGCTGCTGGAAAACCTGCTGCGCTTCGAAGATGGCGGCTTCACCGTTTCGACAGATGACGCGCAAGCGCTGGTCAACTGGCAGAAGAACCCCAGCGAATCGAGCAACGAAATCCAGTATCGCCCCGCGCGCGTGCTGTTGCAGGACTTCACCGGCGTGCCCTGCGTGGTGGATCTTGCCGCGATGCGCGACGCGATCGCCAAGCTGGGCGGCGATACCAGCAAGATCAACCCGCTGGTTCCGGTCAATCTGGTGATCGACCACTCGGTCATGGTGGACGAATTCGGCCACCCCAAGGCCTTCGAAGAAAACGTCGAAATCGAATACCACCGCAACATGGAACGCTATGACTTCCTGAAGTGGGGTTCCAAGTCGCTGAACAATTTCTACGCCGTGCCGCCGGGCACCGGCATCTGCCACCAGGTGAACCTTGAAAACATCGCGCAGGCGGTGTGGACTTCGCAGGATCAGAACGGCGCGACCGTGGCCTATCCCGATACCTGCGTGGGCACCGACAGCCACACCACGATGATCAACGGCCTAGGCGTGCTGGGCTGGGGCGTTGGCGGGATCGAAGCCGAAGCCGCGATGCTGGGCCAGCCAGTTTCGATGCTGATCCCCGAAGTGGTCGGCTTCAAGCTGACCGGAACCCTGCGCGAAGGCGTAACCGCCACCGATCTGGTGCTGACCTGCACCAACTTGCTGCGCAAGCACGGCGTGGTTGGCCGCTTCGTCGAATACTATGGTCCGGGCCTTGCCTCGCTCTCACTGGCAGACCGCGCCACGCTGGCCAACATGGCGCCCGAATATGGCGCCACCTGCGGCTTCTTTGGCATCGATGACAAGACGCTGGATTACATGCGCCTGACCGGGCGCGAGGAAGCCCAGCTGGCGCTGGTTGAAGCCTATGCCAAGGAACAGGGCTTCTGGATCGATCCGGCCGCCCCGGATGCCGTGTTCTCCAGCACGCTGGAACTCGACATGGGCACCGTGGTGCCCTCGCTTGCCGGCCCGAAGCGTCCGCAGGACCGGGTTGACCTGACCGAA
>JBJOPJ010000059.1:0-14298 GCA_046050825.1 Pseudomonadota bacterium | reverse complement strand
GGCTAAGCATCGGCAGCTTGCTGAATGCGCTGTTCTTCGGCGATCGGTACTGGATCAATGATCCGCGGGAGTATCGCCTACCCGACGTTTATGGCCCCTATCGCTGGGTCCGCTATTATGATGATGCCGTGCTGGTAGATATTTACACCGGGCGGGTGGCGGACACGATCTACGATTTCTTCTGGTAGGCCAGTTGCCGCTGCGGCGGCGGCAGCCAGCCCGAAAACCAAAACGGCCCCCGCAGCGCTGCAGGGGCCGTTTTTTTGCATCATTGTCAAATCACTTGAGGAACGGAACCATCCGGCGCAGCGTGCCGTCCTTATCAATGTGCGTGTGCTTCAGCGCGGCCGCAACGTGCAGCACGAACAGCGCAATCATCACATTGGCCAAAACTTCGTGCAATTCGTGGAACAGGCCCACGGTTGCCTTGTCCGAACTGACTGGCAGTGCGGGCGCTGCGATAATGCCGAACACGCTGGTCGGCGCGCCGTGGGTGAACCCGGAAACCATCGCCCAGCCGGCCAGCGGGATCGCCAGCATCAAACCGTAAAAGCCCACGTGGACCAGCTTCGACAAGGCAACTTCCCAAGATTTAAACGAAGCGAGCGGCGGCGGCGCCTTGTGCGTCAGGCGCCAGACAATGCGCAGGATGGTCAGCGTCAGGATCACGATGCCAACGGCCTTGTGATAGCCCATCAGCTCCATCTCTTGCGGCTTGGGCAGGTCTTCCGACACCCATGCGCCAATGAAATTGCCAGCCAGCAACAGGGCGATAAGCCAGTGCAGGATTACGGAGCCGCGCGCATAGCGATCGGAATTGGTTGAGATTGTCTGCATAGCCTACGAACTTATCACCGCGTGATCTGCCTGCAAGCAGGAAACGGCTTGCCCTTGCTGGTCGGGGCGACAAATACAGCAGCTTCAAATGGTATCGCACCCGCATCCGGGGCCGCACATGGGAACAAGACCTTGATCGCATCGAACATGATCCGCGCGGCGCTATTGGGCCTGATGTTGGGCACGGCCGGCCTGCCCGCGGGTGCGGCGCAAGCCCGCGTTGGTGCCAGCCATGATCCGGCCAGCGCGGCAGCCGCTGTCGCAACGGCCGAAGATCAGCGCCTGATGGCCCTGCTGCGCGATGATCAGCGCCGCGAACAGGCCCTCGATCCGCTGGGCATGCTCTATCGCACCGGCCATTCCGACCCCGGCCTGATGCGCCAGATCTTCGCCGATGCCCCGGTTCGCGCCTTGCGCCGCAGCGCGCAGCAAAGCCTGACCGCGCTGGGCCGCGTGAACCGCGCGCGATTAAGCGGCGAACGCCAGATTTCCTATGATGTGTTCGCCTATAACAAGCGCGAAGAACTGTTCTGGCTGCGACCCGATATGCAGGCGCTGACCGCCGTTACCCCGCTGGACCACTTTGGCGGGATGCACATCCAGTTCCCTTCGCTGATGGCCAGCGATGGTGCGGCAAGCTATGAAACCAGCGCCGATTACGCCGCTGCGCTGGAACTGGACCGGGCCTTTCCGGTGGTGCTGGACAATGCGGTAGCGCGGTTTCGCCAAGGGCTGGCCAGCGGCACGGTTGCAACCCAGCTAACCACCCGCAACATGATCGCGCAAATCGATAGCCTGCTGGCCCAGCCCCCCGAAGAATCGCCGTTCTATTCCCCCGTCCGCGAATTTCCCGACAGCGTTCCCGCGGCTGACCGCCCGCGCTTGCAAGCCGCCTATCGCGCCGCCATCGCGGATGAGATTTACCCGGCCTATCGCCGGCTGCGCGCCTTCCTGAACGATGAATACCTGCCCGCCGCACGGGCGCAGGTGGGCATTCTGGGGATGAAGGGCGGCGCGGCGCTCTATCCCCATCTGATCGAGCAGCAAACCACCGAGGCCCTTGCCCCTGAAGCCGTTCACCAGCTTGGCCTGTCCGAAGTGGCGCGCATCCAGCGCGAGATGGATCAGGTGCGCCGGCAACTTGGCTTTGCCGATGGCGATTTGCGCGGCTTTTTCGATACGCTGCGATCCGATCCCCGGTTCCACCCGAAAACCCGCGAAGAACTGGCCACCGGCTTTGCCGCAACTGCGCAAGCCGTGGACGCCCAAGTCCCCCGGTTCTTCAACCACGTGCCGAAAACCAAGCTGCTGATCCAGCCCTATCCCGCCTACCGCGAAAAGTACGAAGCGGGGGGCAGCTATAACCAGGGCAGCCCCGATGGCGCGCGGCCCGGCACGTTTTTCTACAACACCTATGACCTGCCCAGCCGGTTCCTGACCGGGATTACCACGCTGTACCTGCACGAAGGCGCGCCGGGGCATCATTTCCAGATCAGCCTTGCGCAGGAAAACACCGCCCTGCCCGATTTCCAGCGCTTTGGCGGCAACAACGCCTATGTCGAAGGCTGGGCGCTCTATGCCGAAACGCTGGGTTACGAGATGGGGTTCTACACCGATCCGATGCAGCACTGGGGCACGCTGGACGATGAAATGCTGCGGGCGATGCGGCTGGTGGTGGATACCGGCATCCATTTCAAGGGTTGGAGCCGCGATCAGGCGATCGACTATATGCTGAGCAATTCGGGCATGGGCCGATCAGACGCGACCGCCGAAGTGGAACGCTATATCGCGTGGCCAGGACAGGCGCTGGGCTACAAGATCGGCGCGCTGACTATCCAGCGCCTGCGCAAGAAGGCCGAAGCAGCGCTTGGCGCGCGGTTCGATATCCGCGCGTTCCACGATCAGGTGCTGATGAGCGGCGCCCTGCCCCTGCCGATCCTGGAAACCAAGATCGACCGCTGGATCGCCGCCGAGCAGCGCTAGGCTTCAACCCAGCGCTTCGGCGATCAGCTTGCGGGTGTTGGCGATCCCGTACAGCGCGATGAAACTGCCCATGCGCGGCCCCTGGCTGGACCCGAGCAAGGTTTCATACAGCGCCTTGAACCAATCGCGCAGGCCTTCGAAGCCATAGTGTGGGTCTTTGCCGATTTCGTAGACGATGTTCTGCAATTCCTCGGCCGTGGCATCGTCTGATGTGGCGGCCAGTTCCTCGTCCAGCGCGGCCAGGGCTGCGGCCTCGCCGGCTTCGGGCTTGCGCCGGTGCAGCGTGGGGGCGATGAAATCGCGGTTATAGGCCAGCGCCTTGTCAACCAGCGCATCCAGTGCGGGATGCTTGGCGGGATCGGCATCGGCCACATAGTTCGCCAGATACGACCACACTTGTTCGCGCGTGGCATGGGCGCCCAGCACGCCGACCAGGTTCAGCAGCAGGCCATACGTAACCGGCAGGCTTTCGCCCTCGCCCGCAGCTATGCCCTGCGGCGCGCCATTGGTCCGCAGCAAGTGCCACACCGGGTTGCCCAGTTGCTGTTCGACCGGCTGGGCGGGAATCTTTTCGCGGAACTGCCAATATTCATCGACCGCGCGCGGGATGATCCCCACGTGCAGGCTTTTCGCGCTCTTGGGGTCGCGGAACAAATAGAAGCCCAGGCTTTCCTCGCTGCCATAGGTCAGCCACTGCTCGATCGTCAGGCCGTTACCCTTGGACTTGGAAATCTTTTCGCCGTTCTCATCCAGGAACAGTTCGTAGATCATCCCTTCGGGCGGGCGTCCGCCCAGCGCGCGGGCGATCCGGCCGCTTTCGCGCACCGAATCCGTCAGGTCCTTGCCGCACATTTCATAATCGACGCCCAGCGCCACCCAGCGCATCGCCCAATCAACCTTCCATTGCAGCTTGGACTGGCCGCCCAGAATGCTCTGCTCCACCATTTCGCCGTGGTCTTCGAAGCGGATGATCCCGGCTTCGGCATCGACCACTTCGATCGGCACTTGCAGCACCTGATGGTTCTTCTGGCTGACCGGCAGCACCGGCGAATACGTCTTGCGGCGTTCTTCGCGCAGGGTCGGCAGCATGATGTCCATGATGGCCTGGTAATTGCGCAGGATGGTCTTCAAGGCAGCGTCGAATGCGCCGGAATTGTAGCGATCCGACGAGGACACGAACTCGTACTCGAACCCGAACCGATCAAGGAATTCGCGCAGCAGCGCGTTGTTGTGGTGGGCGAAGCTTTCATACTTGTCGAATGGATCGGGAATCCGGCTGAGCGGATGGCCGATGTGCGCGGCCAGCAGCCCCTGGTTGGGGATGTTGTCCGGCACCTTGCGCAACCCGTCCATATCATCCGAAAAGGCCACCAGCCGGGTCGGCGCGCCGCCGGTCAGCACTTCATAAGCGCGGCGCACCAGCGTGGTGCGCAAGACTTCCTGAAACGTGCCGATGTGCGGCAGGCCTGATGGGCCATAGCCGGTTTCGAACAACACCGGCACCAGTTGGCCATCGGGGCCACGTTTTCCTTCGGGATACCGCTTCAACAGCTTGCGAGCTTCTTCGAAGGGCCAGGCCTTGGATACCTTGGCGGCTTCGAGAACGGCGGGTGCGTGCAGATCGGTGTCGGTCATGATGCCCGCGCCTTCGCGCGTTTGCGTGGTTTTCGCAAGCGTGAAGTCACGCCATGGCGGTAGCGCGCAAGCTGCCCGGCAGCCGGAATGCCGGCTCACACCGGGCGCCAATCCGCACCCCCAATCCAGATTCGGCCCCGCGCGGCGATAATGGCCCGCTTGTTTACCTCACATCAACCGGTGCCGTATTAAACACCAACCGCTGAAACAATTGTTTTGAAGAGGTGATTTGGGACATGCAATCCGATAATCCGGAAACTCAGGCACGGCCAGTTGCCGAACGTTCGCAGCGCGCCAAGACCTTCCTCGTTGCGGATTTCCGCCGCGCCAACGGCAGTGGCCACCAGATCCGGGTTCGCGATCTTTCCGCCACGGGGCTGCGCGGCCAGTGTGTCGACGTTTCGGGCATCGCAGTAGGCGAAACCGTCTGCATCCAGTTTCGCAACCTTTCCCCGATCACCGCCACCATCGTGCGCGTGGACGGCAGCGAAGTTGGCGCAACTTTCGCGCATGCGGTGGATATCGAACAAATCTCGGCAGCGCGGGCAACGCCGCCCTTACCCGATCAAAGCCCGCGATCGGAAGTTGTCAGCGAATGGATCGATCGCAACAAGCGCCAGCAGCAAATGAACGCACAGCGCCACGCATTCGCCAGCCGGCGCCCGATCTAATCTTAGGCAATCTAGGGCTTAGGCACCTTCGCGCAGGATCAGATCCGAACCCGGTTTGTGGGTGCGGATTTCTTCGCGCGACAGGCCGCAAATCTCGTGCGGGAAAACCAGCCAGTCCTCGGTTTCGTGGACATAGAAATCGGGGGCCAGCTGCGTGCGATTGCGACTGGGCTTGTAATAGACCGTGGCAATCTTCACGTCGCGCGGCATATTGTAGCGGCACCGTGCCGCCAGTTCGGTCAGGAACGCATCGATTGACCGACCGGAATCGAACACATCGTCGATCACCAGCAGCCGGTCATCCGGCCCCAGCGTGTCGATCAGATACCCCAGCGCATAGACCCGCACTTCGCGCTGCTGGTCGATCCCGGTGTAGCTGGACGTGCGGATTGCGATATGGTCGGCGTTGATGCCGTTGTATTCCAGCAGTTCCTGCACCGCGATCCCCACTGGCGCGCCGCCACGCCAGATCCCCACGATATGGGTCGGTTCGAACCCGGCATCGAGGATGCGATTGGCCAGGCGATAGCTGTCTTGCAGCAAGCGATCGGCCGTCAGGTAGGTCTTGGGAATCATGCCTGCACCTCTGCCGCCACCCGGTCGATCTCGGCCAGCTGCGCCGCTGCGGCAGCCGCGGGCAGGAACGACCCGGTAAAGCTGTTCTTCGCCAATTGCACGATTTCACCCGCCGAAAGGCCCAGCGCCGCGGTTACCGCGCGAAAATTATCGTTGATATAGCCGCCGAAATAGGCCGGATCATCGGCGTTGATCGTCACCTTCATGCCCAGTTGCAGCATCCGCCGCACCGGGCTTTGCGTCATATCGCCGATCACGCACAAGCGCAGGTTGGACAGCGGGCAGACCGTCAGCGCCAAACCGGCAGCGGCGATCCGCTGCGCCAGCGCCGGATCTTCCAGCGCGCGGTTGCCGTGGTCGATCCGCTCGACTTCCAGCAGGTCAATCGCTTCGCGGACATAGTCGGGCGGGCCTTCTTCGCCGGCGTGGGCCACCACGTGCAGCCCCAGCGCACGGGCGCGGGCGAACACGCGTTCGAACTTTGCCGGTGGATGCCCCAGTTCCGATGAATCCAGCCCCACCCCGTCGATCCGGTCAAGATAGGGCAGCGCCGCATCCAGCGTGGCCGCTGCATCGGCTTCGGGCAGGTGGCGCAAGAAACACATGATCAGCCGGTGGGTGATGCCCAGTTGCGCGTCCCCGCGCGCCAGTGCGCGGGTGATCCCGCCCAGCACCGTTTCAAAGGCCACGCCGCGTTCGGTATGGCCCTGCGGATCGAAGAAAATCTCGACATGGCGGACATTGTCGGCCGCGGCGCGCTGAAGATAGGCCCACGTCAGATCATCAAAGTCCTGCTCGGTCAGCAGCACCGCCATGCCTTGATAGTAGATATCCAGGAAATCCTGCAGGTTCGAAAACGAATAGGCCGCCCGCACTTGCTCCACCGATGCAAACGGGATCGTCACCCCATTGCGCGCGGCCAGCGCAAACAGCATCTCGGGCTCCAGCGAACCTTCGATGTGCAAATGCAGTTCGGCCTTGGGCAAGCGGACGATCAGGGAATCGAGTGCGGCGTTGTGCATCGCAGCACGCTGGACCCGACAAGCGATGTGGTCAACCGGGTGCCACCCCCTTGCCCCGCGTTCCAGTTACGTTCTAACGCTGCTCCATGTCGTTTGATGCCGCCGCCCCTTCCCCACCCTCCGGTTCGCTGCCGGCGCTGCCACTGCCGGCGCTGCACGCCAGCCACGGCGGCTGCTGGCTGCGCGATGGGGCGGGCAGCACGCGCGGGCTTTCGAAAGGCGATGCGATCGTAGCGGCGGCGGATACCCCGCTGCTGATGCTCAACGCGCCGCTGGTGGCAACGCGGCTGGGCTATCCCGATTTGTCCGGGTTGGACCTGCTGGAACTGTTCGCGTTCATTCATCCCGCGCGCTTCGTGGTGCCAACCCCCAAGGGCCTGGCGCACGCATTGGACCTGCCCCAGCCCGATGGCGATGGCGCGGTGCCGCTGCTGCTGCAGCAAGCCGCCGAAGCCTTGCTGGCCACCTGCCAGCAGCCTGATTGGGACCAGCGCGAAGGCGCGTGGAGCGCGCTGCAAAACCTGGCCCGGCAACGGTGGCCGTGGGCCGCGCTGCTGGCGCCGCGCATTGCCGCCCCGGCCCAAGCCGAACGCTGGCTGTTTGCCCGCCTGCCCGAATGGGACGAAGCCCCCGAACGCGCGCAACCGGCGCAAGTCACGCTTGATCCCGCCGCCGTTACCGCGCGGTTGGCGCAGTTGACCGGGTCAGGCGCAGAAAGCCGCCCCACCCAGCAGGCCTATGCCGCCGAGGCCGCGCACACTTTTGCCCCGCGCCAGCGCGAAGGGCTGCCGCACGTGTTGCTGGCTCAGGCCGGGACGGGGATCGGCAAGACGCTGGGCTATCTGGCCCCGGCCTCGCTCTGGGCCGACGAATCCGGCGGCACGGTCTGGGTATCGACTTATACCAAGGCCCTGCAGCGCCAGTTGCGGCGCGAAAGCCGCCGCGCCTGGGGCGAACGCCGCGCCGATGGTTCGCGCCCGGTGGTGGTGCGCAAGGGCCGCGAAAACTATCTCTGCCTGCTCAACCTCGAAGATGCTTTGCAAGGCGGCTTTTCGGGCCGGGCGGCAATTCTGGCGCAACTGGTCGCGCGGTGGGCGGGCTATTCGCAAGATGGCGACATGATCGGCGGCGATCTGCCCGGCTGGCTGGGCACGCTGTTTCGCCAGCGCGGGATCGCCGCGCTGACCGATCGGCGCGGTGAATGCGTCTATGCCGGCTGCCCGCACTATCGCAAATGCTTCATCGAACGCGCCACCCGCGCCAGCGCGCAGGCCGATCTGGTGATCGGCAACCACGCGCTGGTGATGATCAACGCCGCGCGCGGCCGCGATGTGGCCCAGCGCCCGACCCGGATCGTGTTCGACGAAGGCCACCACGTGTTCGAAGCTGCGGATTCCACGTTCGCCGCCGCTCTGACCGGGGCCGAAACGATCGAATTGCGCCGCTGGGTGATCGGGCCGGAACGCGGATCGAAAGGCCGGCGGCGGGGGCTGGCCGCGCGGCTGGCCGATATCGCCAGCTATGACGAGGCCGGCGGCAAGGCGATCGCCGCCGCGCGCCATGCCGCCGAAGCCCTGCCGGGCGATGGCTGGCTGCAACGCCTGCACGAAAACGCCGCCTCCGGCCCGCTGGAAGAGCTGCTCGGCGCGGTGCGCGCCACCGTTTACGCCCGCGATGAAAGCGGCGGGCAGGAAGCCGGCTATGGCCTTGAAACCGAAGCCGCCCAGCTGGACGGGCCGTTCATCGAACGCGCCGGCGCGGCGCAGGCCGCACTGGCCGAACTGCGCATCCCGCTGATCCGGCTGGGCGTGCGGCTGGAAGCCCTGCTGGCCGATGCCCCCGATTGGCTGGACGGCGCGGGCCGCGCGCGGATCGAAGGCGCGCGCCATTCGCTGGCGTGGCGGATCGATCTGATCGCCGCGTGGGAAGCGCTGCTCGAACGGCTGGGCGGCCCGGCCGATCCCGAATATGTCGATTGGCTGGCGGTAGAGCGCGGCGATGCCCGCGAATTCGATATTGGCATCCACCGCCGCTGGCTGGATCCGATGAAGCCATTCGCGCGGGTGGTGCTGGAACCGGCCCACGGCGTGATGCTGACGTCCGCAACGCTGAAAGACGGGGGGGATTGGCACAGCGCGATCGTCCGCAGCGGGGCGCCGCACTTGGGGCTGGCCCCGCGCCTGTCCAGCTTCGACAGCCCGTTTGACTATGCCGCACAGGCCGAAGTGCTAATCGTCACCGATGTCCCCAAGGGCGATGTCGGCGCGCTGGCCGGGGCCTATGCCCGCCTGATCGAAGCTTCGGGCGGCGGGTCGCTGGGGCTGTTCACCGCGATCCGCCGGTTACGCGCGGTCCACGGACGGATCGCGGATCGCCTCGCCCGTGCCGGCCTGCCGCTTTACGCACAGCACGTCGATCCGATCGACACCGGTACGCTGGTCGATATTTTCCGCGATGATCCGCGCGCTTCGCTGCTGGGCACCGATGCCCTGCGCGACGGGGTGGACGTGCCGGGCCATTCGCTGCGGCTGGTGATGATGGAACAAGTGCCATGGCCCAAGCCATCGATCCTGCACCGCGCCCGGCGCATGGCGGGCGGCGGCAGCGCTTATGACGATCACATCATCCGGGCGCGGCTGGCACAGGCATTTGGCCGCCTGATCCGCAGCCGCGAGGATCACGGCCATTTCGTGGTCCTGTCCGCCGCGTTCCCCAGCCGCTTGCTGTCGGCCTTTCCGGCCGGAACCCCTGTCACCAGATTGACGCTTGATGAGGCTTTACAACGTATTGCCTCCGGTGCTTTGAAAGCCCCCGTCCAACGCGAGAGTCACGCTTGAAAACCCTTGGCCTGTTCCGTCACGCAAAGTCTGACTGGCAAGATCCGCGCGCGCGCGATTTCGATCGTCCGCTAAATGCGCGCGGCCGCAGCGGCGCGGCCGTGATGGGGCGGCATATCCGCGATCATGGCCTGCAGTGGGACCGAGTGCTGGCATCGCCGGCGATCCGCTGCGCCGAAACGATCGAAATTGCCAGCCAGCACGCGCGGCAGCCGATCGCAATCAACTGGGATCGGCGCATCTATCTGGCCAGCAGCGCAACTTTGGCTGATCTGCTGCGTGAACAGGATGGCGATCCGGCGGCGATCCTGATGGTTGGCCACAATCCCGGCCTTGAAGACCTGATCTTCGATCTTGTCCCCGATGATGGCACCAGCCCGCTGCGCGATGTGGTGGAAGCCAAGTTTCCCACTGCGGCCTATGCGGTGCTGGAACTGGATATCGAACGCTGGGACGAACTTAGGGATCGCTGCGCCCGGCTGGTCCACCTGACCCGCCCGCGCGATCTGGACCCGGCGCTGGGCCCAGAATTGGCCTGAGGGGCCCGGAATTAGCCGTAGCCAAATTACAGTCTTGCGCAGAATTGGAAGTGGCAGGGCTGCGGCTTAGGCCCAGCGCTCAACTTTCGTGCAGCGCGGCCGCCAGCGTGGTGCGGATCGCGATCAGCCGGGCGCGGTGAGCAGGGTCAGCCCGCTGAACAATCGCGGCATCGGGCAATTGCGCCGGTTTCGGCGCGACCGGCGCTGCAGCAGCGGCAGAGGCCTTAGCCGCCTTGGTCCCGCCGCCCTGCAGCACTTGCTTGGCGCCTTTCAGCGTATAGCCTTCGCGGTGGACTAAGCGGTCGATCGTTTCGACCAGGCGAATGTCCTCAGGACGGTAGTAACGCCGGCCACCGCTGCGCTTCAGGGGACGCAGCATCGGGAATTGTTCTTCCCAATAGCGCAAAACGTGCTGCCGGATGTCCAGCGCCTTGGCCACTTCGCCGATGGTTCGCAGCGCATCCGGTTCCTTGCCATCGGCAATACCAACGGTTTCAGGACCACCCGATTCCGGTGCCGAACCCGTCGCCGCAGCAACGGGTTCGGCGCGATTATCGCCGGAATTTTGGCCAAGGTGGTCGTTCGTGGTCATCCGCGCGCGATGCGCTCCTTCAACATGTGGCTGGCGCGGAAGGTAAGCACGCGCCGCGGCGTGATCGGCACTTCAACGCCGGTCTTGGGATTGCGGCCAATACGCTCGGTCTTGTCGCGCAGCAGGAAAGTTCCAAACCCCGAAACCTTGACGTTTTCGCCCGATTCAAGGGCGCCCGTCATATGATCGAGGATCGATTCAACCATGCCAAGCGATTCAGAACGTGAAAGGCCCAGCTTACGATTGATGGCTTCGGCCAGATCGGCCCGGGTCAGCGTGCTCATGGAGCGCATTGCTCCTTTTCCTTTCCATGGACGCGACCCACGAATCAGAGAATACTAATTTGCGACCAAATTGCAACGCAACTGGCGGAATCAGATCAATTTTCCACCAAGACTTAAATGCGGATCAGGCTGGCGCCCCAAGTGAAGCCCCCACCCATGGCCTCAAGCATGACCAGATCGCCGGGTTTGATTCGCCCATCGCGCACTGCGGTATCCAGCGCCAGCGGCACCGAAGCGGCCGACGTATTGGCATGGCGATCAACCGTGACGACCACCTTTTCCGGCGCAAGTCCAAGCTTTTTGGCCGTGGCGTCCAGAATCCGCTGGTTGGCCTGATGCGGCACGACCCAATCCAGATCGCTCGGTTCAAGGCCCACTTCGGCCAGTGTCGCGCCCAGCACTTCGGCCAGGTTCACCACCGCATGGCGGAACACTTCGCGCCCCTTCATGCGGACATGGCCAACCGTGCCCGTGGTCGATGGCCCGCCATCGACATAGAGCAATTCGTTGTGCGCCCCATCGGCGTGCAGCCTGGTCGCCAGAATTCCGGGGCCATCTTCGGCAACATCGCGCGCTTCCAGCACGATCGCGCCGGCGCCATCGCCAAACAGCACGCAGGTGGTGCGGTCTTCCCAGTCCAGGATACGGCTGAAGGTTTCAGCCCCGATCACCAGCGCGCGCTGGGCCATACCGGTGCGCAACATCGAATCCGCCACGCCGACTGCGTAGAGAAAGCCTGAGCAGACCGCCGCAACATCGAATGCCATCCCGCCATTCGCACCGATCGCATCCTGCACGATCGTGGCCGTTGCGGGAAAAGTCTGATTCGGCGTGGCCGTGGCCAGCACGATCAGGCCAATCGAATCGCCCGAAACGCCCGCTGCGGCCAGCGCCGCCTTGGCCGCATCGATTGCCAGCGAAGCAGTGGTTTCGGTTTCATCGGCGATGTGGCGCGTGCGGATGCCGCTGCGCTCAACGATCCATTCGTCGCTGGTATCGACCCGCTGCGCCAATTCGGCATTGGTGACGATATGCTTCGGCAGGGCGGAACCCGTACCGATCAAAACAGAGCGACGAATCATTATGCAGACGCTTTCGGGGCCTTACGCAGGCTTTCGGCGCCGAGCCGGGCAAGGTCTGCCGCAATCCGCTCGGTCAGGTTTTCTTCAAGCAGACGGGCGGTAACCGCAACCGCGTTGGCCACGCCCAGCGCGCTGGCGCTGCCGTGGCTTTTCACCACCACACCATTCAGGCCTAGGAACACCGCGCCATTGTGGTTGTTGGGATCAAGATGATGCTTGAGCAATTCGGTAGCCGGACGCGAAATCAGAAAGCCCACTTTCGAGCGCAGCGAGCTGGCAAAGCTGCGGCGCAGCAGATCGGCAACAAAGCGCGCCGTGCCTTCAACCGCCTTGAGCGCAATATTGCCCGAAAAACCGTCGGTCACCACCACATCGGCATCGCCGCGGCCCAGCTTGTCAGCTTCGGTGAAGCCATCGAACTGGATCGACAAGTCTGCGGCGGCGGCGCGCAATTGTGCGGCGGCCATCTGCAGGTTTTCGGTGCCCTTGGTTTCTTCGGTGCCAATGTTCAGCAGGCGCACGCGCGGCCGTTCATGCCCGGTGACGATGCGCGAATAAGCCGCGCCCATGACTGCGAATTGCACCAGATTGCGGGCATCACATTCAGTGTTTGCGCCCAGATCCAGCATCACCAGGTCGCTATCGCCCAGTGTCGGCAAAAGCGCGGACAGCGCGGGCCGATCGATCCCGGGCATAGTGCGCAACGCCAGTTTGGCCATGGCCATCAGCGCGCCGGTATTACCACCGGACACCGCGGCACCGGCATCGCCCTGTTTCACGGCGTTGATCGCCAGCCCCATCGACGTGGTCTTGGCCCGGCGCAAAGCCTGAGTCGGCTTTTCATCGCCGCTGACAACATCGGGGGCATGCAGGATTTCAGAGGCGCTGCGCAAATTAGGATGCGCTTCCAGCGCAGCCTTGATGCGATCTTCATCGCCCACCAGCAGGAATTTGAAGCGATCGTGGCGACGCCTTGCCAGCGCCGCCCCTTCGATCATCACGCGCACGCCTTCATCGCCGCCCATCGCATCAACGGCGATACGCGGCAGAGTCATGTGCGCTTACTCCCGGTAACTAGGCTTAGAGCCCGACCGCGATGACTTCGCGCCCGTTGTAGTGGCCGCACGCGGTGCACAGGTTGTGCGGGCGCTTCAGCTCACCGCAGTTCGAGCATTCGTGGAATGCTTCGGCCTTCAGCGCATCGTGGCTGCGGCGCATGCCCCGGCGGGAGGGCGAAGTTTTTCTTTTGGGGACAGCCATTGCGGCACCTGTTCCTGAAAATTCCGTGGTCGTCTAAAAGGCCGCACAAGGCACAGGGTCCGGCGGCTGCGAAGGCGCGCCTATAACGGATTTGACGCGGGTTGCAAGCACCGTCAGACCCAATGTCCTTGTAAGCTGCAAACGGGGGAGAAAACCATGCTGCTACCTACCACTCTGTGCCTTGCTGCCGCGGCGGCAATCATCAACTTCTGGCTGGCACTGCGCTGCGGCCAGGTCCGTGCGAAAGAAAAGGTCAGCATCGGCACCGGCGGGCACGACCTGCTGGAACGCCGGATGCGCGCCCAACTTAATTTCGCGGAAAATACCCCGTGGGTGCTGGCGCTGATCGCGCTGGTCGAATTGGCCGGAAAGGGCGGACAATGGCTGCCCATCGTTGGCGCCATCTATATGCTGGGACGCATTGCCCACGGCGTGGGCATGGACGGCACCGCGCTGGCCAAGGGCCGCAGCTTTGGCACCATCACCACGATGCTCAGCCAGCTGGGCCTGTCGGTCGTTGCCGTGCTGATCGCCACGGGGCACATGTAACCCAATCGGCTGATCCCCTGCCCGGCGGCAAGTATCCGGCCGGGTGGGGGATCAACTGAGCAGGTAATCGCTGACGAAGCCGTTGACCTGCCGCTCGCGGCCAAACGTGCTGGTGGGCCCGTGGCCGGGCAAAAACGTGATGTCGTTGCCCAGCGGCCACAGCTTTTGCGTGATCGAATCGATCAGCTGCTGGTGATTGCCCAGCGGAAAATCGGTCCGCCCGATCGATCCGGCAAACAATACATCCCCCACCACCGCGAAATGCGACGGCGCGTGGTAAAACACGACATGGCCGGGCGTGTGGCCGGGGCAATGGATCACATCCAGCACCAGTTCGCCCACCGTCACCGTATCGCCATCTTTAAGCCAGCGGGCCGGTTCGAAATTTTCCGCCGGCATGTTGTATTGCTGGCCCGATTGCTCCAGCCGAT
>JBJOPJ010000058.1:0-14336 GCA_046050825.1 Pseudomonadota bacterium | reverse complement strand
TGCAGCACCCGCGCACCGTCCAATTCGCCGCCGCGCAGCATCATCCGCAGGAAGCGCGCATAATCGGGCGCGGTGGAGGTTAGGCCGCCGCCGCCCATGTCATATTCACCGCCGCCCAGAAACACCGGGATCGCCTGCAACCCATCATCGGGTGTGCGGGCGTGAACTTTGGCCGCCGTTTCGGGCAAAGCATCAAGAAACGCGGTGTCGCTCATGCCCAGTGGGGCAAACACGTGTTCGCCCAGGTATTCGCCCAGTCGCTGGCCGCTTACCGCTTCCACCGCGCGGCCGACCCAGTCGGTCGAAACGCCGTATTCCCAACGCTCGCCCGGATCGAACATCAGCGGCATGCGGATCGTTTCGAGGCTGCCGGCCTTGGGCATCCCGACCGAACCATAATATTGCAGCACTTCGGGATGGATGAACGCATAGCCAAAGCCCGACGTGTGGGTCAGCAAGTGGCGCAGGGTCAGCGGGCGGGCGGCGCTGCGGGTTTGCGGCGTGCCATCGGCTGCGAAGCCAGTCAGCACTTGCGGATCGGCCAGTTCCGGCAAGACTTCGCCGATCGGCGCATCAAGGTTGAGCCGGCCCTGCTCCACCAGCTGCATCGCCCCGACCGAAACCAGCGCCTTGGTCATCGACGCGATCTGGAACGGCGTGCCCTGCACCATCGGCGGCCCATCGGCCGCCGTTTCGCCAAAGGCGCGGGCATAGCGCACCCCATCGGCATCGAGGATCATGGTCACCGCGCCAGCAAGGCCAGAGGC
Source organism: Pseudomonadota bacterium (assembly GCA_046050825.1). Lineage (GTDB taxonomy): Bacteria > Pseudomonadota > Alphaproteobacteria > Sphingomonadales > Sphingomonadaceae > Novosphingobium. The sequence goes on along the minus strand of JBJOPJ010000058.1, from coordinate 13,569 downwards.
GGCAAAGGCGGATTCGAGCTGATTATCCTGCATCATGTGCATTGGCTAACCGGCTTCCACGTCCTAGGGAAGGGGTCATGGTCGATATGCTTTCCATCACGCTGGCCCAGCTCAACCAATCGGTTGGCGATATTGCCGGCAACGCCGCCGCAATGCTGGCCGCGCGCGATCGTGCCGCGGCCGCCGGCGCCGATCTGATCGCGTTCCCCGAAATGCAGCTGATCGGTTATCCGCCGGAAGATCTGGTGCTCAAACCCGCGTTGATCGAGCGTGCAGCCAGTGAACTAGACCGGATGGCGCTCGTCACCGCCGATGGCGGGCCGGCGCTGCTGGTCGGCAGCGTGTTCGTGCGCGATGGTAACTTGCACAACGGCGTGGCGCTGCTCGATGGCGGCAAAGTTGCGCAAGTGCGGCTGAAACACGAATTGCCGAATTACGGCACGTTTGATGAAGTACGCCTGTTCGAACCCGGCCCGCTACCCGAACCCATCGTGTTCAAGGGGGTGATGATCGGCCTGCCGATCTGCGAAGACATCTGGCACCCGGACGTCTGCCGCCATCTGGCCGATTTCGGCGCCGAACTGCTGATCTGCATCAACGGCAGCCCCTATGAGATCGACAAGGACACGCTGCGGATCGATGGCGTGGCCAAACGCCGCGCGGTCGATACCGGGTTGCCGCTGGCCTACCTCAACCGCGTGGGCGGGCAGGATGAACTGGTGTTCGACGGGGCCAGCTTCGTGATCAACGGCGATGGCAGCGTGGCCGTGCAGATGGCCGATTGGGAGGAACAGGAAGTCACCACCCGCTGGACCCGCACCGCCACCGGCTGGCGCTGCGACCGGGGTGAAATCGCCGCCCTCGCCGATCGTCCCGAAGACATCTACTCGGCCATGGTGATGGCGCTGCGCGATTACGTGAACCGCAACCGCTTCCCCGGCGTGGTGCTGGGCCTGTCGGGCGGGATCGACAGCGCGATCTGCGCCGCCATTGCTGCCGATGCGCTGGGACCAGAGCGGGTGTGGTGCGTGATGCTGCCCAGCCGCTACACCAGCCAGGAAAGCCTCGATCTGGCGACGGACTGTGCGCGGATGATCGGCTGCCGCTATGATACGATCCCGATCCAGCCCGCCGTTGCCGGGTTCGATACCATGCTGGCCCCCAGCTTTGCCGCGACCAAGCCCGACCTGACCGAGGAAAACCTGCAAAGCCGCATCCGCGGCGTGACGCTGATGGCGCTATCGAACAAGTTCGGCCCGATGCTGCTGACCACCGGCAACAAGAGCGAGATGAGCGTGGGCTATGCCACGATCTATGGCGATATGTCGGGCGGCTACAATCCGCTGAAAGACGCCTACAAGATGACCGTGTTCGCAATCAGCAAATGGCGCAACGAACACAAGCCGCGGATCGGCCTTGGCCCGGATGGCCCGGTCATGCCCGATGGCATCATCACCCGCCCGCCCAGCGCCGAATTGCGCCCCGACCAGAAGGACGAGGATTCGCTGCCGCCCTATCCGGTGCTCGATGCGATCCTGCTGGGGCTGGTCGAACACGAAAAAAGCGTGCCGCAACTGGTTGGCGAAGGGTTCGATCACGATACGGTGGTGCGGATCGAACGCCTGCTGCACCTGGCCGAATACAAACGCCGCCAAGCCCCGCCCGGGGTCAAGCTGGGCACCCGCAATTTCGGACGCGATCGCCGTTATCCGATCAGCCACGCCTTCCGATCGGCCTGACTTTCATGACCACTATTACCACCCGCTTCGCCCCTTCGCCCACGGGCTCGCTCCACGTCGGCAATATCCGCGCCGCGCTGCACAACTGGCTGCTGGCCCAAAAGGCCAAACAGGGGCAGGGCGGCGGGCGCTTTCTGCTGCGGATCGACGATACTGATCTGGAACGCAGCCGCGAAGAGCACGTCGCCAGCATCAAGGCCGATCTGGAATGGCTGGGCCTGCATTGGGACGGCGAAGAGCGCCAATCTACCCGCTTCGACTTGTACGAAGGCGAATTCCAGAAACTGGTCGCCGCGGGCCGGGTCTATCGCTGCTATGAAACCGCGCAGGAACTGGATCTCAAGCGCAAGATCCTGCTGGGGCGCGGGCTGCCGCCGATCTATGACCGGGCGGCCTTGACCCTGAGCGAAGCAGACCATGCCGCCAAAGCCGCGGCGGGCGAACGCCCCCACTGGCGCTTCCTGCTGGATCATAGCGCGCCGATCGAATGGGACGATGGGATTCGCGGGAGCCAGCACTTCGATCCGGCCAAGATGTCCGATCCGGTGGTGCGCCGGGCCGATGGGTCGTGGCTCTACCTGCTGCCCTCGGTGATCGACGATATCGCGATGGGCATTACCGATGTGCTGCGCGGCGAAGATCACGTTTCGAACACCGCATCACAAGTGCAGATGTTCCATGCGCTGGGGGCCACCAGCCCGCGCTTCGCCCACGAAGCCCTGCTGACCGGCAGCGAAGGCAAGCTGTCGAAGCGGCTTGGTTCGCTGGGCGTGGCGGCGCTGCGCGATGAAGGGATCGAACCCGAAGCCCTGATCGCGCTGCTGGCGCGGCTGGGCACGTCCGATCCGGTCGATCCGGCACTGGATGCAGCCGCGCTGGCCGCCAGCTTCACTTTGGCGCATTTCGGCCGGGCTCCGGCCCGCTTCGATGAAGCCGAACTGCACCGGGTGAACGCGGCGATCGTTCACCACCTGCCGTTCGACCGGGTGGCGCACTTGTTGCCCGCCGGGATGAACGCCGCCGCGTGGGAGGCGATCCGCCCCAACCTGTCGCATATCGGCGAAGCGGCGCAGTGGTGGGAAATCGTCACCGGGCCGATCCCGGCGCCCGCGCTGGACAGCGATGATCGGGCCTACATCGCTCAGGCCGCCGCAGCCTTGGCTGGCGGGGCGGCCGATTGGCAGGCGCTGACCGGCGCGCTGAAGGAAGCGACCGGGCGCAAGGGCAAGGCGCTGTTCATGCCGCTGCGCCTGGCGCTGACCGCGCGCGAGCATGGGCCAGACATGGCGGCGATGCTGGCCCTGATCGGGCATGATGCAGCCTTGGCGCGGCTAAAAGCCGCCGCCGCGCAGTAGCAAAATTTCACGCAGCAGGCCGTAAAGGCGGTTTACATTGCGCGGGCACCCGGCTAGTGGCCCGCGCGATGTTTGGAACCGCTTGCCAGATTATTACCACCAAACCGACCGCCGCTGGCGGGACGGTTGTGGTGGCGTGCCTGGCCTGAGGCACCCGGACAACCAGCCCCGCGCGAGCAGCCGGGGCTTCTTCCACACCGGATGAACACCTCGCGCGGCTCCGCATGAACATGGAGTAGCAATGATGGTGCAACGTTTCGCCCCCGGGCAGCAGCTTAACGTCGGGATTGTCGGCGCGACCGGCCTGGTCGGTTCGATGATCCGCGAGATTCTGGCTGAACGCAATTTCCCGATCAAGCAGCTGCGGCTGTTTGCCTCGGCCCGTTCGGCGGGCACCGATTTGGGCGGCGTGCTCGTCGAAGATGCCGCTACTGCCGATTATGCGGGCCTTGATGTCGTGCTGTTTTCGGCCGGCGGTTCAACCTCGCAGGAAATCGCCCCCAAAGTTGCCGCCGCCGGTGCCGTGGTGATCGACAATTCATCGGCGTGGCGTTCAGATCCCGACGTGCCGCTGGTGGTGGCCGAAGTGAACGCTGATGCGATGGCGCACTTGCCCAAGGGCATCGTTGCCAACCCCAACTGCACCACGATGGCCGCCATGCCGGTGCTGAAGCCGCTGCACGACGAAGCCGGCCTCAAGCGCCTGACCGTGTCGACCTATCAGGCGGTATCGGGCGCGGGCGTGGCCGGGATCGACATCCTGGCCGGCCAACTCGCCCACGTGGGCGACAAGGCCCGCGAACTGGCGCAGGGCGGGCATGAAGGCGTGCTGCCGGCGGCCGAAAAGTGGGCCGTGCCGATGGCGCACAACGTGGTGCCGCTGAACTATGTGCTGGGCGAAGACGATTACACCGAAGAAGAATTGAAGCTGCGCGACGAAAGCCGCAAGATCCTTGGGATTGCAGACCTGCCGGTATCGGGCACTTGCGTGCGCGTGCCGGTGTTCACCGGCCATGCGCTGTCGATCAACGCCGAATTCGACCGCCCGATCAGCGCCGAACGTGCGCTGGAACTGCTGGGCAACGCGCCGGGCGTGGTGGTAACCGCCGTGCCCAACCCGCTGGACGCAACCGGCAAGGACCCGGTGTTCGTGGGCCGCGTGCGCCCGGACCGCACCGTTGAACACGGCCTTGCCCTGTTCGTGGTGGGCGACAATCTGCGCAAGGGCGCGGCGCTGAACGCGGTGCAGATCGCCGAAGCCCTGATCGGCTAAGCGGCCGGTGTGGCGGCGCGCCCAGCGGGCGGCCAGCAAGCCCCGATCAGGCCGCCGCCACTTCCACCGTTTCCTCACCCGCGGCTTCCAGCAGTTTCTTTTCAACGGCCTTGAAGCGCTGGGTTGAATCCAGCTTTTCGCCCAGCAGATCGGTGACGTAGAACGTGTCCACCGCGCGCTCGCCATAGGTGGCGATATGCGCGGAATGAACCATCAGCTTGGCTTCGAACAAGGCGCGGGCCAGCCGGTTGAGCAGCGCCGGACGATCGCGCGCATTCACTTCGACCACAGTGAAGCGGTTCGACGCATCGTTATCGAATTCGACGCCGGGGTGAACTTCGAACGCATCGGCGCGCGGGCGGGCCAGCGGGCGCGCGGCCAGTTGCGGCACCAGCTTGATCTTGTTGGCCAGCGCATCCCCGATCATGGCCTTGATCCGGGCCAGCTGGTTGTCTTCCGAAAATGGCCGTCCGAGCGGGTCCTGAACCAGGAAATTGTCAACCGCCATGCCATTCTTCGCGGTGTGGATGCGGGCATCGATGATATTGCCGCCCGCCAGATGGATGCCGCCGGCGATGCGGTAAAACAGCCCCGGATGATCCGCCGCGATCACGGTCACCAGCGTGGCCCCGCGCGCGGCATAGTATTCGGTGTGAACGTCCAGCGATTGGCCTTTGGCCGCATCCAGCTGGATCAGGTTCAGCGCGATGATATCGTCCGGTTCCGCGATCCAGTAGGCATCGCTCATCTGCTTGCCCAGCTTTTCGACCAGCTTGGCCTGCTGGCCCAGCCGCTGCGCCACGGCGGCATGTTTAGCCGCAATCCGTTCGGCCCGGCCGCGTTTGACATGGCCAAGGCGCAAGCGTTCTTCGGCGGCTTCGTAAAGTTCGTGGATCAGCTGGCGCTTCCAGCCGTTCCATACCCCCGGCCCAACCGCCCGAATATCGACGATGGTCAGCATCGACAGCAGCCGCAGCCGCTCGACCGACTGGACCTGTTCGACGAAATCGGTGATCGTCTTGTAATCGGCCAGATCGCGTTTGAACGCGGTGGCGCTCATCAGCAGGTGCTGGCGCACCAGCCAGCTGACCAGCGCGGTTTCCTCGGGCGAAAGGCCCAGCCGCGGGCACAGCTTCAGCGCCACTTCGGCCCCCAGCAGCGAATGATCGCCGCGCCGGCCCTTGGCGATATCGTGCATCAGGATCGAAACGTAGAGCGCGCGGCGGTTGATCACCTTGTGAATGATCGCGGTGGCCAGCGGATGGTCGGCCTTCATTTCGCCGCGCTCGATCTGCGCCATCAGCCCGATCGCGCGGATCGTATGCTCATCAACGGTGTAGTGATGATACATATCGAACTGCATCTGCGCGTTGACCCGGCCGAAATCGGGCACGAAGCGCCCGAACACACCGGCTTCGTTCAGCCAGCGCAAGACCGTTTCCGGATCGTTGCGGCTGGTCAGCAGATCAAGGAACAGAGCGTTGGCGCCGGGATCATCGCGCACGGTATCAACCAGCCGCGCATCGCGCACCGCCAGGCGCATGGCTTCGGGATGAACTTCCAGCCGGTTCTGATCGGCCAGCACGAAAATTTCGATCAGGCGGGCGGGATCTTGTGCAAACCAATCATCGCTGGGAACGTTGATCCGCCCGCCAAACACGACATAGCCCTTGAGGATCCGGCGCCGCGCGCGGAACCCCGCCAACAGGCCGCGCGGCTGCTTCTTGGCCACCTGATCGTCCAGCTGGGCCAGGAATAGGCCGGTGAGGTGCCCCACCCGCTTAGCCTGCAGGAAGAAATACTGCATGAAGCGTTCGACCGCGCTTTTGCCGGGCCGATCCGCAAACTGCATGCGCGCGGCAACTTCGCGCTGCAGATCAAAGGTCAGCCGGTCCTCGGCGCGCCGGGTAATCGTGTGCAAGTGGCAGCGCACGGCCCAGAAAAAGTTTTCGGCGCGGCGGAACGCACGGTATTCGGCCGGGGTCAGCAGCCCCACCCCGACCAGTTCCGAAACATCGCGCACGTGGTGGATGTATTTGCCGATCCAGTACAGCGTGTGCAGATCGCGCAGCCCGCCCTTGCCCTCTTTGACGTTGGGTTCCACCACATAGCGGCTATCACCCAGTCGCTTGTGCCGATCGTTGCGTTCGACCAGCTTTTCCGCCACGAACTGCCGTTCGGTGCCGGCCACGACTTCGGCCCAGAACCGGGCCTGCGCTTCATCGAACAGGGCCTGATCGCCCCACACGTAGCGACCTTCAAGCATCGCCGTGCGGATCGTCAGGTCGCTGCGCCCCATCCGCACCGTATCATCCAGCGAACGGCTGGAATGGCCCACTTTCAGCCCCAGATCCCACAGGAAATAGAGGATCGCCTCGATCACCTGTTCGCACCAGCTGGTTTGCTTGATCGGGGTGATGAACGCGATGTCGACGTCGGAATGGGGGGCCATTTCGCCGCGGCCATAGCCGCCCACCGCCATCACCGTCAGACGTTCGCCCGAAGTGCGGTTGGACGCGCGATAGATATCGCCGATGACGTGATCGTGGATCACGCGCACCAGTTGATCCACCAGAAACGCCTGCGCTTCGGCGCAATCGTGGCCGGCGGATGGCTTGTCCGCCAAACGGCGGGCGATTTCCTCGCGCCCGCTGGCCAGCGCAGTGCGCAGCAGGTCCACCACCGTTGGCCGCGCCGCCGCGCCGCCGCGCTGGCTCACCGCCTGCCCGATCGCCTCGGCAAGCTCGCGCCGATCGATGATGGCGCGCTGGTTGGGGATCTTGCTGGCGTTCACGCGGTCATCTCGGCAGCTGCTCCCAGATCGGCTGATACCGTGCCTTGAGCGCCCGTTTATCGACTTTTTCGGTGCCAAGGCGGGGCAAAGCCTGATCGACCTGCCACAGCTTTACCGGCACCTTGAACGGGGCGATATGCTCTTGCAGGAAGGCGCGCAGCTTGTCTTCCGGCAGATCGGCGCCCGGCTCGACCAGATAGACCGCGACCGGCAGTTCGCCAAAGCGTTCATCGGGCAGGCCGAACACGCTGGCCTCGGCCACATCGGGGTGGGCGTAGATCGCTTGTTCCACTTCGATGCAGCTGATGTTTTCGCCGCCGCGGATGATGATGTCCTTCTTGCGATCGACGATGAACACATAGCCATCATCGTCAAGGTAGCCCAGATCGCCGCTGCGGAACCAGCCATCGGCGGTGATCGCGGCCTTGGTGGCTTCGGGATTTTGCCAGTAACCGACAAAGTTGCAGACCGATCGCAGCGCAATTTCACCGGTTTCGCCGGCCGGCAGCACGGTGCCGGCATCGTCGATCGCCGCGATTTCCATCAGCGGCTTGGTGGCGGTGCCAGTCGACCCCGGCTTGGCCAGATAGTTTTCGTTGAGGTTGCCCGCACCCACGCCGTTGGTTTCGGTCAGGCCATAGCCCAGCAGCGGGAACGCGTGCGGCAGCGCCTCCTTGATCCGGCGGACGTGTTCCACCGGACGCGGCGCACCGCCGCCGGCAAACGAAGTGCAGCTGGACAAGTCATACTTGCCGCGGTTGGGATGGGTCGCGATTTCGAAGCTCATCAAAGGCACGCCAACGAAATAGGTGACCTGCTCTTTTTCGATCAGCCGCATCGCTTCTTCGGCATCCCACTTGGGCATCAGCACCAGCTTGCGGCCGATTGCGAAGCTTTGCAGGAACAGCGGAACTTCGGCGGTAACGTGGAATAGCGGCACGTTGACCAGACTGCACGGCTGGACCGAAGGGGCCTCGCCGCGCTGGGTCAGGATCGTCAGGATCGTCAGCGTCTGGCCGATATAACTGAACGTGCCTTGCACCACCGAACGGTGATCGCACACCGCGCCCTTCGCTTGCCCGGTCGATCCGGACGTGAACAGAATCGTCGCCAGATCATCGCCGGTCAGTTCGGGCAGGGGCGTTTGCGCCCCGCCGCCCTTGGCCAGCAAGGCGGCAAGACCTTCCTCATAGCCGCAATCATGCGTGATCGGCACGATTTGCGCGCCGTGCGTGCGCCCATCAAGGCGCGCCGCGCGCTGGGCATCGGCCAGCACCAGCCGGCACCCGGCCAGATCGATCCCGGCGGCCAGTTCATCGCCGGTCCACCAGCCGTTGAGCAGCGTGGCTACCCCGCCGGCCATCAGCACGCCCAGATAGGCAATGATCCAGTTGGTGGAATTGCGCGCGGCAATCCCCACGCGTTCGCCCTTTTGCACCCCCAGCCCGGCCACCAGGCCACCAGCCACATGGCGCGCGGCCTGCCCAACTTGGGCAAAAGTCAGGCGGATATCGCCATCGACCAGAAATTCGGCATCGCCGTGCTGGGCGCAATAGAGTTCAACATAATGCGCCAGCGAAGGCGGCGCGTTTTTCACCATCGGCACGGTCCAGCCAGCGCGGGTGAACGGCACGGTTTCCAAGGGGCCGCCGGGCGCAGTCAATGCTGCAACGGCTGCGTTCATGGCATTGTCGAGTTCACTCGGCATGCGATTTCCTTCATCCCATCTGTGGTTGGACGGGCCCCTTTTTCCGCGTCCGCCGAACCGGGTTTGTCACCCGGCTTGCTCTATGCCAGAAGGCGCCGCATCCCGCGTCGCAGGACGTGGGAACGCCGTCTGATACCGTTCGTTTAAGAGGTAAGCTCCGTGCTGTCACTATCGCTCGCCGCACTGGCCGGTCCAGGCCCGATCAATTGGGTGGACCTTGGCCTCAAGACCTACCTTTTCGCGGTCCAGACCCCCTTGGGCGAATTTCAGCTGCGGTGGTATTCGCTGGCCTATCTGGCGGGAATTCTGCTGGGCTATTGGCACCTTGGCCGGATGATCCAAGCGCCCGGCGCGCCGATGGCCCAGCGCCATGCCGATGACCTGTTTTTCTGGTGCACGCTGGGCATCATCCTGGGTGGCCGGCTGGGCTATGCCACGTTCTACACCGGCGGCGATACCGGCCTGCCCAGCCTGTGGGCGCACCCGGCCGAACTGGCCCAGCTGTGGAACGGCGGGATGAGCTTTCACGGCGGCCTGATCGGCGTGGCGCTGGCGATGGCGTGGGTATCGTGGCGGGGTTCGCTGAACTTCCTGCGCGTGGCCGATTATATCACGGTGTGCGTGCCGTTCGGGATGATGTTCGGGCGGCTGGCCAACTTCGTCAACGGCGAACTGTGGGGCCGGGTGGCCGGGGCCGACGTAAAATGGGCGATGGTGTTCCCCGGCGGTGGGCCGCTGGCGCGCCATCCCAGCCAGCTCTACGAAGCCGGGCTGGAAGGCTTGGCGCTGATCGTGATCATGCTGCCGCTGTTCTGGAAAACCCGCGCGCGCTGGCGGCCGGGCCTGCTGGCCGGCACCTTCACGCTGGGCATCGCGCTGGCGCGCTTCACGGTGGAATTCTTCCGCGAACCCGATGCCCAGCTGCAGGAATTCGCCGCGCGCACCGGCCTGTCGATGGGCCAGTGGCTGACCGTGCCGTTGATGGTGATCGGCCTGTTCTTCATGCTGCGCGCACTGATCCGGCGTCCGCTGGGCAGTGCCGCACCCGCGCCGCGATGAGCGCGGTCCAACCCGAACAGACACTGGCCAATGAACCGCTCGCAGCGGTGTTCCGCCGGCTGATCGCGGCCACCGGGCCGATCAGCCTGATGCATTACATGGGCGAAGCCAACGCCCGCTATTATGCGCGCAAGGACCCGCTGGGCAGCGCCGGCGATTTCATCACCGCGCCTGAAATCAGCCAGATGTTCGGCGAACTGATCGGGCTGTGGCTGGCCGATATCTGGACCCGCGCGGGCCAGCCGGGGCCAATCCACTATGTCGAACTTGGCCCCGGGCGCGGCACTTTGGCGGCCGATGCGCTGCGCGTTGCCAAGCGCCACGGGCTGGAACCGCAAGTCCATCTGGTTGAAACATCGGCCGCGCTGCGCGGCCTTCAGCGCGCCGCAGTGCCGAACGCGCAGTGGCATCACGATCTGGCCACGATCCCCACCACTGGCCCGGTGCTGATCGTTGGCAACGAATTCCTCGATGCGCTGCCGGTGCGCCAGCTGGTGAAAACGGCCGATGGCTGGCGCGAACGCATGGTCATCCCCGAAGGCGATCGCTTTGCCTGCGTGGCCGGACAACAACCGATGGACGCCGCCGTGCCCGATGATCGGCGCATGGCCGCGCCCGGCACGATTCTGGAAACCTGCCCCGGCGCGGCCGCCACCCTGCACGAAGTATCCGCTCGGCTGATCGACCAGGGCGGCGCGGCCTTGTTCATCGATTACGGCCACAGCGAGCCGCGCGCTGGATCAACCCTGCAAGCGGTGCGCGCGCACCAGAAAGTCGATCCCTTCATCAACCCCGGCGAGGCCGATCTGACGGCGCTGGTCGATTTTGCGACGCTGGCGCAGATCGCCCGGTCGCACGGCGTGAAGTGGCTGGGAACCGCGCCGCAGGGCCAGTGGCTGAAACACCTGGGGATCGAAGCCCGCGCGGCTGCGCTGGCCGCGGCGGCCCCGGCCCACGCCGCCGCGCTGCAGGCCGCATTGACGCGGCTAACCAGCGATGACCAGATGGGCCAATTGTTCAAGGTGATGGGGCTGGCCGCGCCCGGCTGGCCGGATGGCGGGGGCTTCTGACCCACCGGCAACGCGATTGCGGTGCGCGGTAACACGGTTGCGCGCGGCGGCATGCTTGCTATGCCAGCGGCAAGAGAGGAACCACCATGCGCGCGACGCCCGAATTCGATTTTGCCCTGCCCGAAAGCGTTCTGATGATCCGCGAGGCGGCCGCCCGCTTTGCCGATGAAAAGATCGCCCCGCTGGCCGCGAAGATCGACGCCGAAGACTGGTTCCCGCGCGCCGAACTGTGGGCGGCGATGGGCGAACTGGGGCTGCACGGCATCACCGTCGAAGAAGAATGGGGCGGCCTTGGGCTGGGCTATCTGGAACACGTTGTCGCGGTTGAGGAAGTCAGCCGGGCCAGCGCCTCGATCGGGCTATCTTACGGCGCGCATTCGAACCTCTGCGTCAACCAGATCCGCCGCTGGGGCACCGACGCACAAAAGGCCAAATACCTGCCCAAATTGATCTCGGGCGAACATGTTGGCAGCCTCGCCATGTCCGAAGCCGGCGCAGGCTCCGATGTGGTTTCGATGAAGCTCAAGGCCGATGCCGTGCCGGGCGGGTTCCGCCTGAATGGCACCAAGTTCTGGATCACCAACGCCAGCCATGCCGATACGCTGGTGGTCTATGCCAAGACCGCGCCCGAAGCCGGTTCGCGCGGGATCACCGCGTTCCTGATCGAACGCGATTTCGCCGGGTTCAGCATCGGCCAGAAGATCGACAAGCTGGGGATGCGCGGCAGCCCCACCGCCGAACTGGTGTTTACCGATTGCTTCGTGCCCGAAGACAACGTGATGGGCCCGCTGCACGGCGGCGTGGGCGTGCTGATGAGCGGGCTGGACTATGAACGCGTGGTGCTGGCCGGCCTGCAACTGGGCATCATGCAGGCCTGCCTTGATACCGTGATCCCATACCTGCGGGAACGCCAGCAGTTCGGCAAACCGATCGGCACGTTCCAGCTGATGCAGGCCAAAGTGGCCGACATGTATGTGGCGCTGCAATCGGCGCGAGCCTATGTCTATGCCGTGGCGCGGGCTTGCGATGCCGGGCAGACCACGCGGTTCGATGCTGCCGGCGCGATCCTGCTGGCATCGGAAAACGCCTTTCGCGTTTCGGGCGAGGCGGTGCAGGCGCTGGGCGGCGCGGGCTATACCAAGGATTGGCCGGTCGAACGCTATCTGCGCGATGCCAAGCTGCTGGACATCGGGGCCGGCACCAATGAAATCCGCCGCATGCTTATCGGCCGCGAACTGATCGGAGCGAATTGATGAACCTGATCCGCAAGCTGACTTTGGCCCTTGCCGGGCTGGGCGTGATGATCGGCGAGCCCGCACTCGCGCGGGTGGAAAAACTGGCGCGTGTAGAAAAGCTGACCGTTCACAGCCGCGCGGTCGAAGGCAACCTTGAAGGCAATTCGCCCGATCGCACGGTCTATGTGATCCTGCCGCCCAGCTATGACAGCGCGAAAAAGCGGCGCTATCCGGTGCTGTATTTCCTGCACGGCTTCACCGCTACGGCGGATCGCTACATGGGCTATGTGCCGTTCGAAGCCGCGCTGAAAGCAGCAGGCGAAGGGCCGCAGGAAATGATCGTGGTCGTGCCCGACAGCCACACCCGCTTCGGCGGATCGATGTATTCGAATTCGCCCACCACCGGCAATTTCGAGGATTACATCGCCGCCGATCTGGTGGGCTATGTCGATGGGCATTTCCGCACCATCGCCCGGCGCGAGGCGCGCGGGCTGGCGGGCCATTCGATGGGCGGGTACGGCACGCTGAAGCTGGGGATGAAGCACCCGGACGTGTTCGGCGCGCTCTATGCCATGAACCCCTGCTGCCTGACCCCGCGCGGCCCCGAAACCGCCGATCCCAAGTTTGAAACCCTGACGCTGGATCAGGCGCTGGCCGGCGAATTCAACACGATCGGCAACTTTGCCGTGGCCGCCGCATGGTCGCCCGATCCCACCCGGCCGCCGTTCTATTCGCGCCTGGCCACCCAGGATGGCAAGTCGGTGCCCTTCGTGCTGGCACAGTGGGCCGCGAACGCCCCGGCGGCGATGGCCGCGCAATACCTTGCCGCGCTCAAAGCGATGAAGGGCATCGCGATCGACACCGGCGATACCGATTTCGTGCAGTTCGAAGCCGTGGGGATGCACGATGAGCTGACCCGGCTGGGCGTGGCCCACGACTATGACCTGTACGTGGGCGATCATGGCAACAAGGTGCCCGAACGCTTTGGCAGCAAAGTTCTGCCGTTCTTTGCAAAGGCCTTTGCCGGAGTAAAGCCATGAGCGCGCCGACGCTGCCGACCAGCCTGATGCCCGATGATCCCGCCGCGCAGGCCCGCGCGGCGCACAACCGCGCGCTGGCCGCCGATCTGCGCGAACGCGTGGCACAGGCCGCGCTGGGGGGCGGCGAAACGGCCCGGGCCAAACACACCGCGCGCGGCAAGCTGCTGCCACGCGAACGGGTGGAACGCCTGCTCGATCCGGGATCGCCGCTACTGGAAGTGGGCCAGCTGGCCGCCTGCGACATGTATGGCGGTGATATTCCGGGCGCGGGGATCATCACCGCGATCGGGCGGGTA
>JBJOPJ010000057.1:0-14655 GCA_046050825.1 Pseudomonadota bacterium | reverse complement strand
CGCCGGCGATGCGGCCGGTGGGCGCATTGAGCCAGCTGGTGCCCCAATCGGTCTTGACGAAGGCGTGTTCATCGAAGGCCAGGCCTTCGTTGCCGCGCAAGTCCATCGCCAGTTCCGACAGTTTTTGCCGGCTGCGCACCGCGACCAGCTTTTGCAAACTGCCTTCCGGACCCGGCTGCATCCCCGCCTGCATCATCAGGAAGGCGCGCTTGGTGATCGAATCCAGCCCGGCGCGCATGGCATGGTTGCGGGCAATCGCCGAACGCACGCGGCCATCCTTCAACGCACCCTGCCCGTTCACTTCGACGTGGCGGGCCAGCTTCACGAATTCTTCCAGATGCGGGCCGAACCCACCGCTGTCCGTGGCGATGTAGCGTTCGATCATCAGCGTGTGCAATGCCACGCCAAACCCGTCGCCCACCGCGCCAAGGCGCTGCGAATCTTCCAGCCGGACATCATCGAAGAACACTTCGTTGACGTGGCTATCCCCGCCAGCCAGCTTGATCGGGCGCACGTCGACGCCCTTGGCCTTCATGTCGAGCCAGAAATAGGTCAGGCCCTTGTGCTTTTCGACGTTCGGATCGCTGCGCGTAACGATCACACCGTAATCGCAATACTGCGCCCAGCTGGTCCAGATCTTCTGGCCGTTCATCTTCCAGCCGTTGCCATCGGTTTCCACCCGGGTGCGCAGCCCGGCAAGGTCAGAGCCACCGGCCGGTTCGGAGAACAGCTGGCACCAGATTTCCTCGCCGCGCAGCGCCTTGCGCACGCGTTCCTTCACGAATTCGCGATCTTCGCAGTAATGCATCATGATCGGCACGGGCATGCCCAGCGAAATCCCGAAGAACTGCACCGGCATGCCGAACTGCATTTCTTCGCCATCGAAAGTGATCTTGTGGAGGTGGGTCAGCCCCTGCCCACCAATATCCAACGGCCAGTTGATCCCGGCGAAACCGGCATCGTGCTTGGCCGCCATATATTCGCGGCCCAGCGCGAGGTCTTGTTCGACGGTGTTGCCGATGCGCGCTTCGCGGGCATATTTCGGCGCCATGGTTTCAAGGAACGCACGCGCCTTGAGGCGATAGGCTTCGAGATCGCTCATGCTGCTTCTCCCGCAAGCTGGTCAACCAGCAGGTCTTCCCAGAAATAGAGGTTGCCGGTTTCCACGGCGAGGCTGCGCGCGCGGCGCATGTGAAGGTGCAGGCCCAGTTCCCACGTCACGCCGATCCCGCCATGGATCTGCACGCAATCGCGCGAATTGGTGTCATAGGCTTCGGTTGCCGCAATCCGCGCATCGGCGGCGGCAGTCAGGAAATTGTCCTGCCCTTCGCTGGCACCGGCATGGATGCAGTTGGCACGCGCGATTTCGACCAGACCGTACATTTCGGCAATGCGGTGCTTGATCGACTGGAACGCACCGATCGGCTGGCCAAAGGCCTTGCGGGTCAGGGCATAATCGCGCGCGGTGTGCAGCAGGGCTTCGGCAGCTCCGACTTGTTCGTGCGCGGTCACCACGGCCATGCGCGCCAGCACGTCCAGCGCCAGCTTGCGGGCAGCCGCGCCTTCGGCCAGCACAGTTGCAGGGGTTCCGGCGAACGTGACATCAGCATAAAGCCGGCTGTTGTCATAGCTGGGCACGGGTTTGCGCTGCGCGTTGGCCAGCTCCGCCAGCACCAGCACCGGCTGGCCGCCGGCATTGGCCCAGACCACAGCGATCTCTGCTTTGATCGCGCCTGCCACAGCGGGCTTGGTACCGGTCAGCTTCCCGCCAGCAAAGCTGACTGCGGCAAGCGGCGGCAGCACGGCGTTGCCTTCGGCAAACGCAACGGTGCCAAGCGCTTCGCCGCTGGCCAGTTTGGGCAGCCACGTGGCTGCCGCAGCGGCATCCGCGCCATCGATCAGCGCCCGGGCCGCGCCATAGCCAAAAGTCAGGAACGGGGCGCCAGCCGTGGCTGCACCGGTGGCCTGTGCCACAAGGCCAAGCTCGGTCAGGCCAAGGCCCAAACCGCCGTGCTCCTCAGGAATGGCCAGCGCGGTCCAGCCCTGCTCTACCGCGGTGTCCCAGAACGGCTGGTCGCATTCGCCCACCTGCTCAAGCAGTTTGAGCAAACGATCTTTCGAAGTGCGCGCGTCAAGTACGCGGCGCGATTCGGTGGCTATGGCCTGTTGGCCGTCATCGTACAGGATCGACATGTGACGATTCTCTCCCTTTGTTGCGACCGATTTAACCGATCGATTAAGATTGGCAATCGTCGTTTGCCTAAAACTTGTACCGCGCTGTTAACCGGAGGGCCGCTTGCGCTGCAGGCCGGCGCGCTTGCAACTGCCGACCAGTTCGCCGCGCTGGTTGAAGGCCTGGTGCAGGAAAGTAACGATCCCGGCATCGGGCCGCGATTTGGAAGCGCGCAGTTCCAGCACCTCGGTGACAATGTTCAGCGTATCGCCAATGAAGACCGGGGCCGGAAACCGCACTTCGTCCCAGCCAAGGTTGGCAACCGCGGTGCCCAGCGTGGTATCGCCCACGCTAACCCCCACCATCAAACCCAGTGTGAAGCACGAATTGACCAGCACCCGACCGTATTCGCTGTCCTTCATATATTCGGCATCAAGGTGCAGCTGGGCGGGATTGTGGGTCAGCGTGGTGATCAGCACGTTGTCGGTTTCGGTCACCGTGCGGCGGATCGCGTGATCGAAGCGCTGCCCCACTTCCAGTTCGTCAAACCATACCCCGGCCATGCGCGCTTCCTTCCGCTGTGAACCTGCGGGATAAACATACGTATGTCGCTGGACAAGTGCGCGCGCCGCGCCATGATTTACGCTGAAATGCGGCCCTGCTCGGTTAAGCGCAGCGGCTGACGATAACGGGAGCGGGGAAATGGCGGCACCAATCACGGGAACGGCGGCGGCGAGCGGCGGCGCAAGCAGCAGTGGCAGCACGCGCACGGTGTTGCTGCTGGTCTTTGCCGTGTTCTTCATCCTTGGCGGGGTGACCAACATCAACGACCTGCTGGTTGGCAAGTTCAAGCCGATGTTCCAGTTAACCCACGCGCAGGCCAATCTGGTGCAGATGGCGTTCTTCATCGCCTATGCCGCGTGTTCGATCCCGGCCGGGATCGTGATGGCACGGCTGGGCTATATCCGCACTTTCGTGCTGGGGTTCGTGATGGTTGCGGCCGCGGCGGCGCTGTTCGCCCCGGCATCGGCGGCAGCCTCGTTCCCTGGATTTCTGGCCTGCCTGTTCTTCATCGGCGCGGGCATCACCGTGTTGCAAGTCGCGATGAACCCGGTGGTAACCTCGCTTGGCCCAGTTGAAACATCGCACAGCCGGCTGACTTTCGCGCAAGCCTTCAATTCGATCGGCGTGACGCTGATGGTTTATGGCGGAGCCCAGCTGCTGCTGGGCAAAGCGCAAACGATCGACGCCGCCACAGCCACGCCTGAACAACTGCAAACCTACCGCGTGGCGGAAGGGGCGGTGATCGGGCAGGCCTATCTGTGGCTGGCAGTCGCCATGCTGGGCATCGCGGCGCTGTTCTGGTTGTTCCGTTCGGCACTGGATCACGCCAAGGCCGATGCCGCCAAAGTTGAAGGCACGCTGGGCCTGTTCCTGCACAACCGCCGCGTGCGCTTGGGCGCGCTGTGCATCTTCACCTACGTTGGCGCGGAAGTGGCGATCGGATCGAACATGATCGCCTACCTTGGCGAACCCAGCGTCATGGGGCTGGGCCTGGAAGACGCGGGCAAGCTGGTGGCGTTCTATTGGGGCGGGGCGATGATCGGCCGGCTGGTTGGCGGGTTCGTGCTGCGCCTGTTCAGGCCCGGCCGCGTGCTGACCGCTTATGCCGCCGCCGCGATCGGCCTGATCGCGCTATCGGCGGCCAGCACCGGTGCGCTATCCGGCTGGGCGTTGATCCTGATCGGGCTGTGCAATTCGCTGATGTTCCCGACCATCTTCAGCCTTGGCACCGAAGGGCTGGGCGAACAGGCCCCGCAAGGATCGGGCATCATGTGTACCGCGATCGTTGGCGGGGCTTTGGTGCCCTACTTGTTCGGGCTGGTGGCCGATATTGCCGATGTCCGCGTGGCGCTGCTGGTTCCGGCGATCTGCTATGCGATCATTGCGCTGTTCGGGCGCTGGGCGGCAGCCCATCCCAGCACCCCGGCGGCCTGATACCCGCGCCAGCGCGGCGATCAGGCGCCCGCAGCCCCGTTTAGTCGCGGGGCAGCAGGTGCTTTTGCACTTTGCCAGATGCCGTGCGCGGGATCGCATCGGTGATCACCACGCTGGCGGGAACCTTGAACTTGGCAAGCCGGGCCGCGCAATGGGCCGCGATATCGTCTGCCGTCAGGCTGGCGCCGGGCTTCAGGATGATGAACGCGCGGCCAACTTCGCCCCAGCGTTCCGAAGGCACCCCGATCACGGCGGCTTCGGCGATATCGGGCAATTCGGCGATCGCGGCTTCGACTTCGGCGGGATAGACGTTTTCGCCGCCCGAAATGTACATGTCCTTCTTGCGATCGACCAGATAGAAGAACCCGTCCGCATCCTGCAGCGCGGCATCGCCGGTCTTGAACCAGCCGTCCTGAAAAGCCTTCGCGGTCAGTTCCGGCTGGTTCCAGTATCCCGGCGTGATCGAAGGACCGCGCAGCAACAGTTCGCCCGTTTCACCCTGGGCCACGTCGTTGCCGTCTTCATCGACGATGCGGGTTTGCACCGCGATCAGCGGCAGCCCGCAGCTGCCGGCCTTTTCGATCAGGCGCGCGTCATCGTGAACCGGCATGGCGAAGTTCGATCCAGTCTCGCTCATCCCGAACCCGTCGGAAAAGCGGATACCGGCGTGGGCAAAGCGTTCGACTTGTGCTTTCGGATTGGGCGCCCCGCCGGTGACGTACATTTTCAGGCCGTGGAACTTTTCCGCTGCAAAGTCGGGATGCTGCCACAGCACGGTCGCCATCTGCGGGACCGAGAAATAGTGCGTGATGCCCAGCTGCTGATCGCCGATCCGGGCAATGGTCTTGTCCGGCACGAAGCCCGCGCTGACCCACACCGTGCCGCCCGCCACGATCGGCACACGCGCCGCCGCAAACAGGCCGGCTGTGTGGAACATCGGCATGTCGCACAGGAACACGCTTTCATAGCTGACCAAGCTGCCCAGCGCGAAGTTGATCGGCCCCCAGAAGGCGTTCGCACACGTCACGATCACGCCCTTGGGCCGCCCGCTGGTGCCCGACGTGTAAAGCAGGGTCATCGGATCGTCCCAGCCGCGCCGCGCATCGGCCGGCGCGCGGCCGCCCGCTTCGCCCAGCGTTTCCAGTTCCGCCATCAGCACTTGTTCGGCCCCGGCATCGGGCACGGTGAAATCGGCATCGTGGAACACCAGCGCCGGCTGGGCATCCGCCATCAGCGCCGCGATTTCGGCCTGCGCCAAGCGCCAGTTGTAGGGCACGAAGATCGCCCCGGCCCGCTCGCACGCATATTGCAGGATCAGCATGTTGGGGTGGTTCTTGGCCAGCACCGCCACGCGTGCGCCGCTGGCCGGGCCAAGCTTGCCCACCAGCCACGCCGCCGCCCGGTCGATCGCGGCATCGAATTGCGCCCAGTTCCAGGTCTGCCCGGTTTCAGCGCAGCCCACGGCAATGCGCTGGGGCATGGCTGCTGCATGAGTGCGAACGGGATCGATGATGATCGAAGACATTGGCCCGGGTCTCTCTCTCAAATTTCGTCGCGCAGCTGCGCGCACGATGCGGCAGGGGGAATAGCCGCAATAATGCTATGGTCAATAACAATCTGACTCGCCACTGGCCTTGTGTGGTTATAAGGTTGCGTGACGACAGACAGACTCGATCCGGCCATTGCACCGGATGCGATAATTTGTATGCTCTGCCTACTAATTTGGCTAGAGTGCCCGCAAACAGAATCGCCTTTGGAGAGGGATCACCCATGAACGACATGACCACGATCGACCGCACCCAGCGCGCCTATTCGGCAGCGGCGCAGGCTTTCCTTGCCCGCACGCCCGCGCTGTTCATCAACAACGAATGGGTGGCCTCCAGCCACGACAAGCTGATCGAAGTGGAAGATCCGTCCTCGGGCAAGATCGTCGGCCATGTGGTCGATGCCTCGGACAAGGATGTGGACCGCGCCGTTGCCGCCGCGCGCGCCGCGTTTGATGATGGCCGCTGGGCCAACCTGCCGCCGATCGTGCGCGAACGCACGATGATCCGCCTGGCCGACCTGATCGAAGCCAATGCCGATGAACTGGCCGAACTAGAAGCGATCGACAACGGCAAGCCGAAGACCATGGCCGGCGCGGTCGACGTGCCGGGCGCCGCCAGCCACATCCGCTTCATGGCCGGCTGGGCCAGCAAAGTGAACGGCGAAGTCATCGCCCCTTATACCATGCCCGGCGGCACGGTGTTCGGTTACACCAAGAAGGAACCGATCGGCGTTTGCGCCCAGATCGTGCCGTGGAACTTCCCGCTGCTGATGGCCTGCCTCAAGATCGCCCCGGCGCTGGCCGCTGGCTGCACCACCGTGCTCAAGCCGGCCGAGCAGACCAGCCTGACCGCGCTGCGCCTGGCCGATCTGATCGCCGAAGCGGGGTTCCCGGCTGGCGTGGTCAACATCATCACCGGCAACGGCCACACCGCGGGCGATCGCATGGTCAAGCACCCCGACGTCGACAAGGTGGCCTTAACCGGGTCGACCGAAATCGGCAAGCTGATCAACAAGAACGCCACCGACAGCCTTAAGCGCGTAACGCTGGAACTGGGCGGCAAAAGCCCGGTCGTGGTCATGCCCGATGTTGATGTGGCCGCCACCGCCGCCGGCGCGGCGGGTGCGATCTTCTTCAATTCTGGCCAGGTCTGCGTGGCCGGTTCGCGCCTGTATGCGCACCGTTCGGTGTTCGATCAGGTGATCGAAGGCGTGGCCGCCACTGCCCCGTTCTGGGCCCCGCGCGCCAGCCTTGATCCCGAAGCGCACATGGGTCCGCTGGTGTCGAAGGAACAGTTCGACCGCGTGATGGGCTATATCGAAGCCGGCAAGCGCGATGGCGCCAGCGTGGCCATGGGCGGCGATGCGGCTTCGGCCAATGGCGGCTATTACGTGAACCCGACCGTGCTGGTCGACGTGAACCCGCAGATGAGCGTCGTTCGCGAAGAAATCTTCGGTCCGGTGGTGGTTGCCCAGCGCTTTGACGATATCGACGAAGTCGCCCGCGAAGCCAACAACACCTGCTACGGCCTTGGCGCCGGGGTGTGGACCAAGGACGTTGCCACGATGCACAAGCTGGCCGCCAAGATCAAAGCCGGCACCGTGTGGGGCAACTGCCACGCCGTGATCGATACCGCGCTGCCGTTTGGCGGCTTCAAGGAATCGGGCCTCGGCCGCGAACAGGGCCGCCAGGGGATCGAGGCCTACCTCGAAACCAAGACGGTCATCATTCAGCTGTAAGCGGACAGCGCGTGTCTTACGTCCGCCCATACGTCCGCAATGCCTGGTACGTTGCAGCCTGGAGCTGCGACATCGAGACGGCGAGTCCCCTCGCCGTCTCGATCCTGGGCGAACCGGTGGTGATCTGGCGCGGCGAAAACGGCACGCTCTCGGCGCTGGAAGACCGCTGCGTTCATCGCCTCGCGCCGCTCTCGCTGGGGCGGTGCGAAGGCGCGAACTTACGGTGTATGTACCACGGCATCCTGTTCGCCCCCGGTGGCCAGGCGCTGGAAATTCCGGGCCAGGATCTGGTGCCGGCCAAGGCCCGCGTTCGCGCCTATCCGGTCATCGACCGGCACGATTGGGTGTGGGTCTGGATGGGCGATCCGGCACGGGCCGACGAAGCCCTCATTCCCCCCGCAATCGGCATTTCCGAGCCTGACTGGGTGCTGGGCCACGGCCAGCTTGACTATGCCGCCGAAGCCGGGCTGGTCTGCGACAATCTGCTCGATTTCAGCCACCTCAGCTATGTCCACGCGCAAAGCTTTGGCGCGGGGCCGGAATTCGCCCAGCATCAGCCCAAGATCACCCAGCTGGAACGCGGCGTGCGCGTCAGCCGCTGGCTGCCGCAGCAGGCTGACAATCGCCGCAATCCGCATGACAAGCCGGTCGATACCTACCAGTCATATGATTTTCTGATCCCCGGCGTGCTGCTAATGTGGTCGGCCAACTATCCGGCGGGCGCCGCCGCGCAGCTGGGCGATACCGCACCGCCGATGGACGACGCCCTGTCGGGCCTCAACTTCACCAGCCAGGCGGTCACCCCCACGGGAGATGGCACCGCGCGCTATTTCTTTTCCTGGGGTCCACATTGCCGCGATGGCGATGCTGCCAAGCGCGACATGATGATGGCCATGGCCGGACAGGCCTTTGCCGAAGACAAAGTGATGATCGAAGCGCAGCACCGGGTCATCGCCAACACCCCCGAACCGCAAGTGATGCCCACCGCGCACGATCGCGGCGTAACCCTTTACAATCGTCTGGTCGAAAAACTTGCCCGGACCAATCCCTCGCTAATGGAGACTACCGCGTGATCGACCTTTCCAAGATCAAGGCCATCGACGTTCACGTTCACGCCGAGGTTTCGTGCCACGATCCCGAAGATCCGGTGATGGGCCAGTTCTTCGATGCCGCCAGCGCCTATTTCAAAGCCCCGCGCGAACGCCCGAAGATGCCGGAAATCGCCGAAATCTATCGCGAACAGCAGATTGCGTTCTGCATGTTCACAGTCGATTGCGAAAGCGGGATCGGGGCCAAGCGCGTCTCGAACTACGAAGTGGCCGAATTTGCCGCCAAGAACGACGATATCTGCATCCCGTTCGCCTCGATCGATCCGCACAAGGGCAAGCTGGGCGCGCGCGAGGCCCGCGATCTGGTTGAAAACTGCGGCGTGAAGGGCTTCAAGTTCCACCACATCATGCAGAACATCGAACCGGCCGCGCAAGTCGGCTATGCGATCTATGAAGTGATCAACGAATACAAGCTGCCCGCGATTTTCCACACCGGCCATTCGGGCATGGGCACGGGGATGCGCGGCGGCGGCGGCGTGAAGCTGAAGTATGGCCAGCCGATGCTGGTCGATGACGTCGCGGTCGATTTCCCCGACATGAAGATCATCCTGGCCCACCCCAGCTGGCCGTGGGTTGATGAAAGCCTGTCGATGGCGCTGCACAAGGACAACGTGTTCATCGATCTGTCCGGCTGGAGCCCCAAGTACTTCCAGCCGCAGATCATCCAGTATGCCAACACCCAGTTGCGCAAGAAGATGCTGTTCGGCAGCGATTTTCCGCTGATCCACCCCGGCAAATGGCTCGATGCCGCACGGCAGGTGGGCTTCAAGGACGATGTCCTGCCTGGCATCATGAAGGACAACGCCGCGCGCGTCCTCGGCCTCGGCTGAGGCCCGCGCATGGACTTCACAGATCGCCACATCGTCATCACCGGCGCATCGACCGGGATCGGCCGCGCCGCGGCCGATCGCGTCGTGCAATTGGGGGGGCGCGTCACGCTGATCGCGCGGCGCGGCGCTCTGCTTGAAGCCGCGTGCTGCGAACTGGGCGAACGCGCCAAATGGGCCGCGGCCGATGTTGGCAACAAGACCCAGCTGATCGCGGCGCTGGACAGCGCGGCAGCGCAGAATGGCCCGATTGACGGGCTGTTCCTGAACGCCGGAACCGGAGGCGCCTTCGCTCCGGTCGAAGCATATGGCGACGATACGTTCGACACCGTGCTGGCGGTCAACCTGAAATCGCCGTTCTGGGCCATCGCCCACGTCATGCCCGGCATGGCCAAGCGCGGGCGCGGCAGCATCCTGGTTACCGGCAGCCTGGCCTCCGAACGCGGGATGGCGGGCAATGTCGGCTATGTGGCATCCAAGCACGCGGTGCTGGGGCTGGCCCGCGCTGTGGCACTGGAAGGTGCGCCGCGCGGGGTGCGCTGCAACTGCGTGATCCCGGGCTTCATCGAAACCCCGATGCTGGATCAGCTGCCGCCTGATGCAATGGCCGCAATGGCCGCCGCCACCCCGCAAGGGCGCACCGGCAAGGCCGAAGAACTGGCAGCCGTGGCGGCATTTCTGCTGTCCGACGCGGCCAGCCACGTGACCGGGCAAGCACTGGCGGTCGATGGCGGCGTGCTGGGCACTTTACGAATTTAACCGAACACCGATTGGGAAGAATACGATGGCCTTGAAATACTACCACGCCGAACCGCTGGCGAACTCGCTGAAATCGATGGTCCCGCTGATCGAAAAGGGGCTGGCCTACGAAAGCATTTACGTCGATCTGCACAAGTTCGAACAGCACCAGCCGTGGTTCGTGGCGGTCAATCCTGAAGGTCAGGTACCGGTGCTGGACCATGACAGCGCGATCATCACCCACACCACGGTGATCAACGAATACCTGGAAGATGCCTTCCCCGATGCCAACCCGGCCGATGGCCCGCTGCGCCCGCGCGATCCGGTTGGCGCGGCGCGAATGCGCTATTGGAACAAGTTCGTGGATGAGCACGTGATGAACTTCGTGTCGATGCACGGCTGGCACCGCATGGTCGGGATCATCGCCCGCAACATCGAAAACGGCGAATTCGAAAAGCTGATGGAAAGCATCCCCCTGCCCGACCAGCGCAAGAAGTGGATGACCGCGCGTTCCGGCTTTTCTGATGCCGATCTGGCCAATGCGATCGAAAAGATCGTCTATGCGCTGGTCAAAGTCGAAGACCAGTTGGGCAAGACCAAGTGGCTGGCCGGCGACAGCTATACCCTGGCCGACATCAATTTCTATTCGCACTGCGGCATCATGGTGGAACGGATGTTCCCCGAACTGGAAGTGGCCGCCAAGTATCCCCGGCTGGTCGAATGGCGCGAACGCGTAACCGCGCGCCCCGCTGTGGCCGCCGCCCTGAAAAGCGAGGACCGCACCACCCCGGGCCTGCGCACGTGGTCGGGCGATCGGTAAGCAATGGCCGGTTTCGTTCTGATCCACGGCAGCTGGCATGGCGGCTGGTGCTTCGATGAAGTTACCCGCCGCCTCGAAGCGGCCGGGCACACCGTGGTGGCGCCAACGCTGCCCGGCATGGGCGGCGATGAAGCCGCGCTGCGCGCCGTCACGCTGGCGGACTGGGGCGCGTTTGCGGCGCAGGAATGCCGCGCGCTGAAAGCCCGGCTGAACGGCGCCCCCGTGGTGCTGGCCGGGCACAGCCGCGGCGGCATCGTGATTTCCACCGCCGCCGAAACCGATCCCACCGCGATGGACGCGCTGGTCTATATCTGCGCGATGATGCTTCCATCCGGCATGAGCCGGGCCGAATTCAAGGCCCACGAAGAACCCACCCCCGATTTCGACGCGCTGATTTCGCCCGTCCATGGCGGAGCCGGAACGATGGTCGATGCGGCCCGCGCCGCACCCGTGTTCGCACAGCTTTCCCCGCCAGAACTGGTGGCTGCCGCATTGCCCCGGCTACTCAGCGAACCGCACGGCCCGCGCGCGCAACCGCTGCAGCTTTCGCCCGAACGCTGGGGCAGCCTGCCGCGCACCTATGTCGAAACGCTGCATGACCGGACCATTCCGATCGCCAGCCAGCGGTTGATGCAACAGCTTTCGCCGGGGGCCAAAGTGGTCACGCTCGATGCCGACCATTCGCCCTATCTCAGCACCCCAGATGAACTGACCGCGGCCCTGATTGCCGCCATTCCCGGAAAGTGACAGCATGAAGCAGCGCGGCAAAGGATACGAGATCGCGCTACTGGCAGTGCTGACCCTGGCCAATGGGGTGGTCGCGTTTGATCGGCTCGCCGCGACGTTCCTTTCGCCCTATCTCGTTGCCGAACTGAAGCTGGGCAATGCGCAGCTGGGCCTGCTGGCGGGCGCGCTTTCGGGGGCGGTGGCGCTAAGCGCGTTCCTGGGCGGGCAATTGGCGGATCGCACCGGGCGGCGCAAGGCGCTGCTGATCGGCTGCACGTTGGTCTTCTCGGTCGGGTCGGCGGCGGGCGGGTTCGCGCTGGGCTTTGCCACGCTGTTTGCCGCGCGCTTCCTGCTGGGGCTGGCCGAAGGGCCGATGGTGCCGGTCAGCCAGACCGTGATGGTTGAAACCTCTGCGCCGCAGCGGCGCGGGTTCAACATGGGCGTGATGCAGATGGCCGGCGCCTTTCTGCTGGGCGCGATGGCCGGGCCAATCGTGGCCACCCAGATCGCCGATGCGCACGGCTGGCGCAGCGCCTTCTTCCTCAGCGCCGTGCCCGGCGTGGTGCTGGCCCTGCTGATGATGGTGCTGGTGAAGCCCGATCAGCCGGTCCGCCGCCAGCCGGGAGAAGCCCCGCAATCGCTGCTGGGGGCGCTGCGGCAACTGCTGGGGATCGCCAATATGCGCGTGGCGCTGGCGGTGGCCGCGCTGTTCACCGCGTGGCTGGTGCTGCAAAACGTGTTTCTGCCGGTCTATCTTACCACGGCCAAGGCGCTGCCCGCCGCAACGATGGGCAAAGTGCTGAGCATGGGCGGGATCGCGGGCGTGATCGGCGGGGCTGCCCTGCCGCTGTTGAGCGACCGGATCGGCCGCAAGCCGGTGGTGATCGGCGCGTGCCTGGCCGGCCTGTTCGCGCCTGTCGCCATGCTGCTGCTGCCCCCTGATCCGCTGCTGCTGGGCGGGGCGATCCTACTGGGCTGGCTGCCGCTGGGGATTGCCCCGCTCTATTGCGCCACGATCCCGACCGAAAGCGTGCCGCCTGCCCTGGCCACCAGCGCGGTGGGGCTGGCGATGGGCACGGCCGAACTGCTGGGCGGCGTGGTTGCCCCCGCCGTGGCCGGGCTGGCCGCCGATACCTATGGCCTTGGCGCGGTGTTCGTGATCTGCGCGGGATTGGCGCTGGGCGCCGCATTGGCCGCACTGCTACTCAAGGAAACCGCGCCGCGCGCGCTGGCATAAGGGGAAGATCCGATGCGCGAAGTTCGTCTAAGCCCGGCCGGCGAATACGACAATTCAGCCCGCGACTATCGCCACATTACCGTCACCCCGATGGCTAGCGCGATGGGCGCACTGGTATCAGGCGTGCGCCTGCCCGACCTGACCGCTGAAGGCTTTGCCGAACTGCAGGATGCGCTGTGGCGGCACAAGATGGTCTACCTGCAAGACCAGCACCTGACCCATGCCGAACACGAAGCCTTTGCCTTGCGCTGGGCGCCGTTCGCGCCCGATGCCTATACCCACGGGGTGCCGGGCCATCCGGGCGTGCAACCCTTGATCAAGGAAGCCGATCACAAGTCCAAGGGGCTGTTCGGCAGCGGCTGGCACACCGATTCGCCGTTCCTGCCAGAGCCGCCGGGGATGACGATCCTGCGCTCGGTCGAAGTTCCGCCCTATGGCGGCGATACCGTGTGGGCCAACTGCGCGCTGGCTTACCGGATGCTGTCGCCCGCGATGCAGGCCATGCTGCGCCCGCTGAAAGTGCGGATGAGCGCGCGCAACAACGCGTGGACGCAAAAGCAGGCCGATGGCAAGGAACTGTCCTTCGCCAGCGAAGCCGCGCGCGAAGCGGCCCTGACCGGCACTGCCCACCCGCTGGTCCGCCAGCATCCCCACACCGGCGAACTCTCGCTGTTCGTGGACGAAGTCTATGCCGTGGGGATCGAAGGGATGAGCGGCGCGGAAAGCCTCGCCCTGATCGATTTCCTGAGCCGCCACATCACCCAGCACCACTTCACCTTCCGGCTGAAATGGGCCGTGGGCATGGTGGCCATGTGGGACAACCGCACCGCCCTGCACCTGGCCGCCAACGATTACGACGGCTTCCGCCGCGAGATGTATCGCACCACGATGGCGGGGGAACAGCCGGGTTGAAATGGGTGAAGCCGCCAGACCCTGGATCAAGCCCGGGGTGGCGACGAGCTACCTATCAATCGCCGAAGAAATTCAATTCCAGCAGCACATTGTTCGGATCGGCGGTGAACACCTGGCGCAGGCCAATCGCGGCGACGAGGTTAACCTGGTATTCCAGCCCGGCCGCTTCGATCCGGCGGATCGCTTCGTCATAGCCGGTGCAGTTCAGCGCGATGTGATGCACCGCGCCGGTCAATTCGCCCGGCTGTACTTCGCGGTCATAGGCGCGGGTGCAGTCGGTCGAATTGAGGTGGAGGATGCCCTTGCCGCCCGCATCGTACATCCACTGCGCGGTTTGCGGGGTTAGCGGAGGCGGTGCATCGCGGCGCTCAAGCCCCAGCAGGGCCTCATAAAACTTGGCCGTGCCATCAAGATCATCAGTGATGATGTTGACGTGATCGAGCGCGTTGACTTGCATTTCCGCCTCCCCTGACATTTCCGCCTCACTTGGCAGGTTTTCCGGTTGTTTGCCCGGTTTAGCTGCGGAACACCACGGTCTTGTCGTGGTTCAGCAGCACCCGGTCGTCCAGATGCATACGCACCGCTTCGGCCAGCACGCGGCGTTCGATGTCGCGGCCCTTGCGCACCATGTCTTCGGGCGAATCGGCATGGGTTACCGATTCAACGTCCTGATGGATGATCGGGCCTTCATCGAGATCGGCCGTCACGTAGTGGGCGGTTGCACCGATCATCTTCACGCCGCGGGCATGGGCCTGGTGATAGGGCTTGGCGCCCTTGAAGCCGGGCAGGAAGCTGTGGTGGATGTTGATGCAGCGCCCCGAAAGGAACGC
>JBJOPJ010000056.1:0-14660 GCA_046050825.1 Pseudomonadota bacterium | reverse complement strand
TGGATGCCTCATAGGCGACATGCGTCACCCCTTCGCGGGCCAGCCCGGTCATATTGGCAAGGAAGGTCACAATATCGGGCGTGGTCAGCCCGGTGGACACGCTTTCATCGGCGGTCGTCACCCCCAGCGTGCCGATCGAAGCCGCGCTATGCCCGGCCATGCGCCACAGCTGGCGAACCATTTCGACGGTAGACGTCTTGCCGTTGGTTCCGGTCACCGCAACGATCGTGCCGGGAACCGGGGTAAAGAACTGTGCCGCAAGGCGCGCAAAGGCTTGCCGGGGATTGGCGGCAGCAATGTGGATCGCGCCTTCGACGCGGGCTTCGGGCCGGGCCACCACGGCCACCGCCCCGCCCGCGATGGCAGCAGGAATGAAATCCTCGCCATTGACGGCCGTGCCTTGAAAGGCGCCGAACACGGTGCCCGGCGCCACTTTGCGGTTATCGATCGCAAACCCACTGACTTGCGCGTCCGCGCCGGTGGGCACAACAACGCCCGCCCCCAGCGCCAACGCCGCCAGCCTCATTCCCCGTCTCCGCTCGCGATCAGGGGTGCCAGATCGGTAATGTCCACATCGCGGCTGTCGTCGGGCATTACGCCCAGCAACGGACCGATGCGCGGGATCACCCGGCCAACCGCCGGCGCGGCGTTCCACGCTGCGGTGCGCTGGCCCGATGTGGCCACGGTGCCTTGCGGTTCATCCATCATGACCACCACGACATAGCGCGGGTGATCCATCGGAAACGCCGAGGCAAACGTCGCAATGACCGATGTCTTGCGATAGCCGCCCGCACCCGGCTTTTCGGCGGTGCCGGTCTTGCCGCCCACGCGGTAACCGGCGGCATTTGCCTTTTTACCGGTCCCCACATCCACGATCAGGCGCAGCAACTGCCGCATCCGCGCGCTGGTGGCCGCTTTGAACACGCGCCGTCTCGGAACGGCTTGCCCCGGTGCAACCTTTTGCAGCGTCGCGGGATGCCAGATCCCGCCATTGACCATCGCGGCATAGGCACTGGCCAGATGCAGCGGGGTCATCGCCACGCCATGCCCATAGGACACGGTCATCGTGGTGATCCGCGACCAATCCCCCCGCGGCCAGATCGGAAAGCCGCGCGCCGGCAATTCGATGGTCGGGCGGGCATTCATGCCCAGCGCCTGCATCGTGGCCTTCAGCCGCGGCCCGCCCAACTGATCGGCGATCTGCGCGGTAACGATGTTCGAAGAGTGGATCAGGGCTTCGGGTACGTTCAGCGACGCGCCGAAACTATGGCTATCGTGGATTTTAAAGCGCCCGATCTCTAGCGGACGATCCGATTGGTAACGGCGGGAAAGATCGGTCACCACGCCCGCGTCGATGGCCGAAGCGACTGTGATCGGCTTGATCACCGAACCCAGTTCGTAGACCTGGTTGGTCACGCGGTTGAAGATGTTCGCCGCCCCGGCCTGATCGATCAGGTTGGGATTGAACGAGGGCAGCGAAGCCAAGGCCAGCACTTCGCCTGTATCGACATCCAGCACGATCCCGGCCGCACCCTTGGCCGCCGATTCAGCCATGCCTTTGGACAGTTCATCCTCTAGCGCGCCCTGCACGCGGGTATCCAGCGCCACCACCGCGGCCGCGCCGTGGCTGGCCGGATCGTTCAGGCGCTTGTCGAACACTTCTTCCATGCCGACATGGCCGTGCCCATCGGCGCTGACATAGCCCAGCACGTGGGCCGCCATCGAACCCTGCGGGTAATAGCGTTCCAGTTCACGCGGGAATTCCAGCGCCGGTTCGCCCAGCAAGTGGATCCGGTTGGCGTCCTCGGGCAGGATGCGGCGGCGCAAGTACCCGGGCTGACCGCTGGCGAGACGCGCGGTCAGCTGCGCCAGGTCCATATCGGGGAAAATCTGTTGCAGCGCGCGGGCCACTTCGCGCGGGGAATGCACCAGCGGCGGCCCCTTTTCGCCCAGCGCCGCAGGATTGAACCATAACGAATAGGCCGGAAATGCGCGGGCCAGTGGCACCCCGTTGCGATCCACGATGTCGGCGCGCACCGGCAGGGCAGACAGGCCGTCCGTGCTGGCCCGGCCTTCAAACAGACCCAGCCAGGTAATCCGCAGCAGCGCCAGAACCGCCAGCAACGCAAAACCCGCCGCCACCCACAACACGCGCCATTTTGCCATCAGCAACATGCGCTGGCGCACATTTACCAGCTCGCCCCGGCCGGTCGAAATGACGGTCGAGACGCCGATAGCGGTCATTCGCTACGCACTTGTCCGCCATCGATCCGGCTCAGCCGATCGCCCAGATTGGCAACGGTCAAGGCATGGCGGCTATCCACCTTGGCCACTTGCGCGGCCGCCTTGGCAACCGAGGGCGCGCCCGTAAGCGGCGAAACCATCGCCACGATGTTGGTCTTTTCGATTGCGCTTTCAGCCGAAGCAACGCGGATCGGGCTGGGCGATCCCGGCGCGGCCGGCTGGCCCAGCGCCGCCAACTGGCGTTCGCCTTCCAGATACTGGCTCGATGTGGGGGCCTGATAGCCGAACTCTACATCGTTCAGCGCCCGCAATTGCTGCTGGTTGGCGCGGGTTTCGAATTCGGTTTCAAGAAACTTGTTGTCCTGCTCCAGCACGGCAATCTGGCGTTCGGCCAGCCGCACCTGGCTTTTCACCGCATTAACCCGAAAGGTCAGAGCCACCAGCATGGCGAAACAGACCAACAGCACAGCTGCCCAACCGATGGATTGCAGGCGATCACGGGTCATGTTCATGCGGCCCTCCTTTGACGGGCTGGGGCTTGGGTGCGGGATGCAGCGCGCAGCGTGGCTGAGCGCGCCCGCGGGTTGCGCGCGGTTTCGGCGTCGGAAGGCCGCACGGCCTTGGCAACGTGATCGAATGTCGGCGCGAAGGCCGACGCGGCGGCAGGCATATGCCGCGACGTATTGGCAACCGCCCCGCTGGCATCGCGCAGGAACTGCTTGACGATGCGATCTTCCAGGCTGTGAAAGCTGACCACGGCCAGCCGGCCGCCGGGACGCAGCAGCGTTTCCGCCGCGGCAAGACCGGCCGCCAGTTCATCCAGTTCGGCGTTCACGTGGATCCGGATGGCTTGAAAGCTGCGCGTGGCAGGATCCTTGGCCGCGCCGCCCTTGTTCGAATGGGGGCGATACCCCAGCGCCTTGCGCACCACGCTGGCCAGCTGGCCGGTGGTTTCCAGCGGGCGCGCCGCCACGATCGCGCGGGCAACCCGGCGCGACTGGCGTTCTTCGCCATATTGGAACAGCACGTCGGCGATCTGCTCTTCGCCTGCCGTGTTGAGGAAATCGGCCGCGCTTTCGCCGTCCTGGCCCATGCGCATATCCAGCGGGCCATCAGCCGAAAACGCGAACCCGCGCTGGGCCTGATCGAGCTGCATCGACGAAACGCCGATGTCCATCACTACGCCATCGACTTGCGCCACGCCGGCATCGGCCAGGCTGGCAACCATTTCCGAAAAGCGACGCGGATGCAGCACGAGGCGCGGTTCATCACCAGCGGTTTCAGGCCACTGCCGACCCTTGGCGATCGCATCGGGATCGCGGTCGAACGCATGAACGCTGGCGCCGGCATCCAGCAACCGCCGGGTATAACCGCCCGCCCCGAACGTGGCATCGACGATCACCGTGCCAGCGCTGGGCGCAAGCGCGGCGATCACTTCATCCAGCAGAACCGGGACATGCGGGGCCGAAGTATGTGGAGCCGGGCCGGTCATTTGCGACCCTTTCCGGAAACCGCCTGCGCGGCCAGATCGGCGCAAGCCTCTTGGGCGTCTTCCCAGCCGGCGCCCATCTTGGCCAGCTCGTCCGGATTCCAGATCGTGAAGGCTTTGCCGCCGCCCTGAAAAAACGCGCTGGCAACCAGTCCGCCAAGGCGGAAGTAGCGATCGGGCAGAATGAAGCGGCCGGAATCATCAAACGGCACGCGCGCAAAACCATAGAGCTGCTGGGCGCGCAGATCGCGATCGAAATCAACCCCGCGTTCCAGCGCGATGCGCTCTTCGCGATCAAGCTCGCCTTCGAATTCAGCGATGCGCGACAGGCCAAAGCCGGTGAGGCACTTCCAGCGGGGGTGCTTGGCGAGGCACAGCACGCGGTCGCCAAGGCCGGATTCCTTCACGGCTTTGCGGAAGTCTGGCGGCAGCACGAAGCGGCCCTTTTCGCCCATCAGCGAAAAGCCCTGGCCACTGTAGCTGATCGGCTTTGCCGCTTCCACTTTGCCCCGCCTCATTCCGGGATGGCGCCCGGATCCCCTGAAAAAATCGTCCGCCCTGACCGCACGCCCTCGCGGCCAGATCACCCCTCAACGGGGATCGGCGATCAATTTTGATGTCGATGAAACGGTTCCTTATCACTCCCATCGCGGGATGAAAGGGAAATTTACGGGAAATTAGGGGAAAGAACGTTAAACTATTGATTTTACGTTAATTGAATACGTTAAAAATATGCCGTTGAAATTCGTGTTTCTGATTTGTTCTCCCTGAAAATCAGCAGTTTAGCAAGGCTTGGCCGGCAGATTCGCGATCTGTCCCGCAATTTCCCCAAGACAGGATGATTTCAGCGCACCGCGAACGCGATGTCGAGCAACTGCGCCATGGCCTTGCGCCGCATTCCCGCGGGATCATCGCGTTCCAGCACGGCGGCATCCGCCACCGCCACCACCCGCCCTTTGCCGATGGCGCAGACCGCCACCAAGCCATTGCCCCACAGGCGGCAGGGCGATTGCCCGCGCACGGCAAACCGGCCGGACAAGTTGGTTGGCACCGCGATGCCCCGTGCTTCGTCCACCACCGGGCCGAACGGCTGGGCTTCGTCAAACGTCAGCTCCAGCCCCCAGCGTGTCAGGATCGGCGAAAACAGCGCGGCCACTTGCGGGCGGCGCGGATCGCCCAGCGGGAATGCGGATGGTTCGGTCAGCGCGGGATCGGCGATCAGCAGCACTGCTCCGCCGCCCCGAACCCAGCGATCCAGCGCCACATTCTCTTGCGGGGCCAAGGGGCGCGGCTGGGCGATCACCAAACGGCGCACTTGTTCCAGCGGAGCGTGCGGCGGGGTGCCGGCCAGCAGATCAAGCGGCACGATCTGCCCGCGCCGCGCCAGTTCGGCGCGCGCCCAATGCTGCGCCGCCGCGGGCTGAACCAGTTCGCCGACGTTGCCGGTTTCGGCCCACAGGATCGGCAGGGTGGTGAACAGGGCGATCGGCTGGGCCAAGCGATCCTTGCGCGCGGCGCCCAGCCAAGCGATCGCGGCCAGGGCAAGCGCCAGACCGGCCAACAGCCCAAGCCGTCCGCGCAGCTTAATGGTTGCGGCCCGGCCCTGCCGACGGGGTGGGCGATGGGCGATTTTCAGGCGTGGTTGCCGGAACCACCCCGATATCTGCCAGAGGATCGGTTTTGGTTGCCCCGCCGGCCGCGGTGCTGGCCGCCGCTTCGGGCTGGCCGGCGGCAGCTTCGGCCTGCCGGGCCCGGTCGTTGATGATGTTGGCGAGGCCCACGATCAGGACGATCGCTGCAATCCCGAACAAGCCCGCCTGCAAGCGCTGCACCGCTTGCGCCCGCAGTTCGCGCACGCTGGGCGGGATAAAGTGTTGCGGGCCGCTGAGCGGATCCAGCACGCGGCCGGCCACTTGTTGCCCCAACTGGTGGGGCGCGGTTTGCGGGTGTGGGGCTTGATCCGGCATGGGCCTATCTTACCCCAGCCAGGGGAATACCGGCAAGCCTTTGGACCGCAGCCATTCAGCGTTGTAAAGGCTGGAAAGATAGCGAAAGCCGGTATCGCACAGGATCGTGGCCACGCGCGCGTCTTCGCGCCCTTCGGCCACCAGCTGGCGGCCCAGCGCAACCGCGCCGGCCACGTTGATCCCAGATGACAGGCCAAGACACAGCCCTTCCTCGCTCAACAGGCGGGCCACCCAGTCCAGGCCTTCTTCATCCGACATACGGAACTGCGTGTCGATCGGCGCACCTTCGAGGTTGGCGGTAATCCGGCCCTGCCCGATCCCTTCGGCCACGGATGATCCTTCGGCCTTCAGTTCACCATGCGCGTAATAGCTGTACAGCGCCGCCCCATGCGGATCAGTCAGCGCGATGCGGATATTCTCATCAAACGCCTTCAGGCCAAGGCCCACGCCGGCAATCGTCCCGCCGGTGCCAGCCGCGCAGGTAAAGCCATCGATCCGTCCGCCCATCTGTTCCCACAGTTCGGGCGCGGTGGATTCGATATGCGCCTTGCGATTGGCGATATTGTCGAACTGGTTGGACCACACCGCGCCTTCGGTTTCTTCGGCCAGGCGGCGCGAGGTGTGAACGAAATGCCCCGGATTGGAAAACGGCGCTGCCGGCACCAGCACCAACTGCGCGCCCAGTGCGCGCAAGGTGTCCATCTTTTCGCGCGATTGGGTTTCGGGCATGACGATCACCGTCTTGTAACCCAGCGCGTTGGCCACCAAGGCAAGGCCGATCCCGGTGTTGCCCGCCGTGCCTTCAACGATCGTGCCGCCGGGCTTCAGCGTGCCGCGTTCTTCGGCATCGCGCACGATCCACAGCGCGGCACGGTCTTTCACCGAAGCGCCGGGGTTGGCAAATTCGCACTTGCCCCAGATTTCACAGCCCGCCGCTTCGCTGGGCCCTTCCAGCAGGACAAGCGGGGTGTTGCCGATAAGGTCGAGCGAATTGGCGCGGGCGATTGGTGCAGTCATGCCACACGAGGTAGGAAAGCAAAGGGCCAAGCGCAACGGAATTGCGCTTGGCCCTTTAAAACCGTGTCTTGAACTGGCTGTGGCGGATCAGTCTTCCGAAGCGATCGTGATCTTCAGGCCATCGAGCGCATCGCTCATGTGAATCTGGCACGACAGGCGCGAATAGGCGTCGCGGTGATCCGAACTGTCGAGCAGGTCGTTTTCATCTTCGCTCATCGCTTCAACCTTGTCGGCAAAGGCCGGGTCAACGTGGATGTGGCAGGTGGCGCAGCTGCAGCAGCCGCCGCACAGGGCCAGCAGCTCATCAAAGCCGTTGTCGCGCAGGGCTTCCATCACCGAAAGGCCGGCCGCAGCCTCGACCGTCTTTTCCTCACCCGCACGATTGACCACAACCAGCTTCGGCATGTCCCATGATCCTTCTTGAATGCGCCTGTTCGCGCTTTGCCCGGGCTGCTAACCACTCGCCCCTCACTTGGCAAGCAGGAGTCGGCACTTGGGCCTTGACGCACACGCAATTAACGCAGGGCTGGATGCCATCGCCAAACGCGAGCCCGGCATCGCCCGCGCGCTGACCGTGGCCGGCTATCCCGAACCGCGCATCCGGGCGCGCGGCTATGGCACGATGCTGCGCACGATCGTGGGCCAGCAGGTCAGCGTGGCAGCGGCGGCATCGATGTGGCGCAAGCTGGAAGCGCACATCGGGCCTGACCTTGCGCTGGAACGGATCCTGGAATCCGATTTCGATCAGTTGCGGGCCTGCGGCCTATCACGCCAGAAACAGGGCTATATCCGCTCGCTGTGCGAACTGGTGATAACCGGCGCGGTCGATTTCGAGAACTTGCCCGAAGACGATGAAGCCGCGATTGCCCAACTGACCCGGATCAAGGGGATCGGGCGCTGGTCGGCCGAAATCTACCTGCTGTTCGCCGAAGGGCG
Source organism: Pseudomonadota bacterium (assembly GCA_046050825.1). Classification (GTDB taxonomy): domain Bacteria; phylum Pseudomonadota; class Alphaproteobacteria; order Sphingomonadales; family Sphingomonadaceae; genus Novosphingobium. The sequence goes on along the minus strand of JBJOPJ010000056.1, from coordinate 7,007 downwards.
ACCAGACATCTGGCCAGCCGGCGATCTGGCCGTGCAAGTGGGGCTGGGCAAGTTGCTGGGCCTGTCCGAACGCCCCAGCGAAAAGGCCACCCGCGAACTGGCCGAACCCTGGCGCCCGCACCGCGGCGCGGCGGCAATCTTTACGTGGCATTGCTATAACAACCCGGCGCTGTAGGTTCCCGGCCAACGGATTCGAGAGGGGAACCAAGCGTGGCACAGAAAACCATTTTCATCACCGGCGGGGCATCGGGGATTGGCCGGGCCACGGCAGTGCGCTTTGCCCGCGACGGCTGGTTCGTGGGGATCGCCGATGTCAACGCCGACGGGATGCGCGAAACCGCCGCGCTGCTGCCGGCCGGGGCCAGTTCCACCCATATCCTTGATGTGCGCGACCGCGCCGCATGGGACGATGCGCTGGCCGCCTTTGCCAAGGCCGCGGGCGGGCGGATCGATGTGGTGTTCAACAACGCCGGGGTGCCATTGGGCGGACAGTTGACCGAAAACAACGTGGCCGAAATCGAACGCTGCCTCGATATCAACCTTAAGGGCGTGCTGTTCGGCGCGCAGGCCGCGCACCCGTGGCTGAAGGCCAGCGCGCCGGGATCGTGCCTGCTGAACACCGCCAGCGCGGCCGGGATCTATGGCACGCCGGGTGCGTCGGTCTATTCGGCAACCAAGTTCGGGGTGCGCGCGCTCACCGAATGCCTCGACGGCGAATGGGCCGAGGACGGGATCAAGGTGGCCGATCTGATGCCCGCCTTCATCGATACCCCGCTGCTCAGCCACGCGCCCAATCAGGCCACCAATTCCGACATCCGCGAACGCGTGGTTGAAGCCGGGCTGGAAATCACGCCGGTCAGCGCCGTGGCCGATGCCGCGTGGAACGCAGTCCATGGCAAGGCGCTGCACAACCGGGTTGGCAAAACCGCGCACCGGCTGGCGTTCGCCGCGCGGTGGATGCCGGGCAAACTGCGCCAGCAGACCCGCACATCATTGAAGCCGCTGGGTGGCTGAACCTTACAGGTAGCCCGCGATCGCCGCCGCCATCGCCGCATCGCGCGCCGACAGGCCATCGGCATCGTGGGTGGTCAGCGTGATGTGGACCCGGTTGTACACGTTCGACCATTCGGGATGATGGTCGGCCTTGTCGGCATACAGCGCCACGCGGGTCATAAAGGCGAACGCCGCGTTGAAATCGGCAAACGCAAAGTCGCGTTCGATCGCCTTGCCATCGGCGCGCAGCTGCCATTCCGGACATGCGGCCAGCAGCGCGGAAACTTCGGCTTGGGACAGGCGGGCAATCGACATTTCGCTCTCCTTGGCAGAAGCCTGCGTTTCCCCTATCGCACGCCGCGATGCAAGTGTGCCGCCTTTCCGCCACCGACCTTGCCTGCCGGCGCGGCGACCGCCTGCTGTTCGCGCGGCTGTCGTTCGCGCTCGAAGCCGGGCAGGCCTTGCAACTGGGCGGGGCCAATGGGACCGGCAAATCCAGCCTGATCCGCATCCTGGCGGGATTGCTGCCAGCCTATGCCGGGCGCGTGGACAGCGCCGGGGCGATGGGCCTGGTCGATGAACGCCCCGCGCTGGACCCGCACCAGCCGCTGGGCCGGGCCTTGGCGTTCTGGCAGCGGCTGGATGGCCCGGCAGACAATTGCGCCGCGCAGCTGGGGCTGGCCGAATTGCTGGACGTGCCGGTGCGCTATCTCTCCACCGGCCAGAAAAAGCGCGCCGCACTGGCCCGCCTGATCGGCCAACGCGCGCCGATCTGGCTGCTGGACGAGCCGCTGAACGGGCTGGACACCAAAGGCATCGCGCTGGTGGAACAACTGGCCGCGCGGCATTGCCGCGAAGGCGGGATCTGCGTGGTCGCCTCGCACCAGCCGATCGCGCTGCCCGCACTGCAACACATCGAACTGCGGGATTATCTGGCATGATCGGCGCGTTCCTGCCGTTGTTGCGCCGTGATCTGGGGCTGCTGCTGGCGGGCGGGCGGCGCGGCGGCGCACTGCTGCCGGTGCTGTTCTTCCTTAGCGTGGCGATGCTCTATCCCTTTGCCGTGGGGCCGGATGGTCCGCTGCTGAACCGCACCGGCGGCGGGGTGATCTGGGTGGCGGCGCTGCTGGCAGCGATCCTGCCGCTTGACCGGCTGATCGAACCAGACCTTGAACTGGGCCTGTTCGATCAGTGGGCGCTGCGCGGGGTCAGCGAAGAATGGCTGATGGCCGTGCGCATCTTGGCCCACTGGCTCAGCTTTGGCCCACCGCTGATGCTGGCCGCCCTGCCCGCTTCGGCGCTGGTGGGGATCGATGGCGAAAAGCTGCGAATCGTCGAACTTGGGCTGCTGGCCGGAACCCCGGGCCTCGCCGCGCTGGGCGTGATGGTGGCCGCGATCACCGCCGGGCTGCGCGGCGGAGCGGCCTTGGGCGGCTTGCTGGTGATCCCGCTGGCGGTGCCGCTGCTGGTGTTCGGCGCCGGCAGCCTGGCCACGGGCGGGGAAACGGGAATCGCGCTGACCGCCGCGGCCAGCCTGGTGCTGCTGGCCATGGCCCCCTTCGCCGCGGGCGCCGCGATCCGGACCGGGCGCGGCTGATCAATCGGGCGGTTTAGTAAGGCGGCTTATGCAGGCCCTTGGGGCTGAGCGTAAAAATTTCGCACCCGTCCTCGGTAATGCCAAGCGAATGTTCGAACTGCGCCGATAGCGACCGATCACGCGTGACCGCGGTCCAGCCATCGTCCAGCATTTTCACGCCGGCCTTGCCCAAGTTGATCATCGGTTCGATCGTGAAGAACATCCCCGGCTTCAGTTCCGGCCCGGTTCCGGCGCGGGCGGCATGGACCACTTCGGGGGCATCGTGGAACAACCGGCCAAGGCCGTGCCCGCAAAATTCGCGCACCACGCCATAGCGAAAGTTTTCGGCGTGGCTCTGGATCGCCGCACCAATATCGCCAAGGCGCGCGCCGGGCTTGGCCTGTTCAATCCCGATCATCAGGCATTCGTAAGTCACGTCAACCAGCCGCCGCGCTTTCAGCGGGACATCGCCAACCAGATACATCCGGCTGGAATCGCCGTGCCAGCCATCCAGCAGCGGGGTGACGTCAATGTTGACGATTTCGCCGTCTTTCAGCGTCCGGTCGCCGGGAATGCCGTGGCAGATCACGTTGTTGATCGATGTGCAGCAGCTGTGGGTGAAGCCGCGATACCCCAGCGTGGCCGGAACCGCGCCGCCATCCAGCGTCATCTGCCGCACGATATCGTCCAGCGCCTGCGTGGTTACGCCGGGGCGCACGTGGTTGGTCAGTTCATCAAGAATTTCCGCGGCCAGCCGCCCGGCCTTGCGCATCCCTTCGAAGGCCGCGGGGCCATGCAGCTTGATGGTGCCGTCGCGCAGGACGGTTTCGGTATCGGCAACGACTTGATACTGGGTCATGGCGCCCATGTAGCGAGTCATTTGCAGAATTGCGAGACGTCAGCGCCCCAGCGCAAAAGCCGCACGATATTCTGGTTTCAAAGCCCGGATTACCGCCGGGGTAACCGGGACCGTGATCGAATATCCACCTTCGGCATAAGGCCCGGCCACATAAGGATCGACTTCGATCCCGATCCGCGTGAAATGCGCCTTGTCGGCCGAACCCAGCAATATCGTGGCGTCCGCCGGGTCGATGCATTCATCGAACCCATCGCCGCTGCCGCGATTGACGGGTTCGCCCCGCCGCTCGGCGCGCTCGGCATCCAGCAGATCGCAGAACGGCCGGCGAATCGCGGCGCTGAAAGCAGCCTTGGAAACGAACAGATCGGTCACCGCGCGTTCGCGCCCGGTGGCCTTGTCCCACAGCAGGCCGGCGGACCAGTTCATCCCATGCGCGCCGCCGGTAAAGGCCTCTGACCCGGCGGAAAGGCTAAGCCAACCCGGCAGGTTGGTGACCACCAGCCAATTGGTCGAGTGATAATACGGTGTGAAATCAAACCCGTTTTCCCGGGCATCCTTGCGCCCTTCCACGGCATCACTTTTCAAAGTGGCCCGCGCCTTGTCCCGATCGGCATCAAGCCGCGCCTTCAGCGCCGGCATGGCCCGCACCGCCGCCGGATAGGAATATTTGAACTGGTAGAGCGGGGTTTCTTCGGACACGGCCACCGCAGTGGCCGGCGCGGCCCGGCTTTGCGCGCCCGCCCCACTGGCAACCGCCCCACTGGCAATCACCAGCGCCACCACCGGCCCCAATCCAAACCCCGTCACACCGTGCCGAACCTGCATCACCATTTTCCTCTCGCACTGACCACGCCCTCGCGGCTAGACAGGGTTCGACATGAGCGACCTCACCGCACCAATCCAGCCTGACCGTGGCCAAAAGGCCATCGCCATCCACCTCGTTGACAAGCCGGGTCTTGACGCGTTCGTCAAGTCGCTTTCCGCGCAGCAGCGCGCCGCGCTGGCCGCCCAAAAGTTTGAGGCGGAAGGCTATTCCCACGCGATCCTGCCCGATGGCGATAGCTGGTTCGTGGCATCGGGCGTGGCCAACACGCACCATCTATCCAGCTGGTGCATGGCCAAGCTGGCCGAAATCCTGCCGCCCGGCACGTATCGGCGCGAAGGCGGCGAACCCGGTCCGGCGCTGCTGGGCTGGGTTAGCGGGCAATATACTTTCGATCGCTATCGCAAAGACCCCAAGCCCGATGAACCGCGCATCCTGCTGACCAAGGACGTCAAGGCCATCGACCGCGCCCTGGCCGAAGCGGGCGCGGTGGCGCTGGTCCGCGATCTGGTCAACACCCCGGCCGAAGACATGGGCCCGGCCCAACTGGAACACGAAGCCCAGTTGATCGCCAAAGCCCACGGCGCGGAATTCAAAGTTACGGCGGGCGATGCGCTGGAACGAGCGTTTCCGATGGTTCACGGCGTGGGCCGCGCCGCCGCCCGCAGCCACGCGCCGCGGATGATCGAACTGCACTGGGGCGATCCCAAGCATCCCCGGATCGCGATCGTGGGCAAAGGGGTGTGTTTTGATTCCGGCGGGCTGGACCTCAAGCCGCCATCAGCCATGCTGCTGATGAAAAAGGACATGGGCGGCGCAGCGCACGCGCTGGCGCTGGCCGGGCTGATCATGGGCGGCGCCCTCAAAGTGCGGCTGCACCTGTTGATCCCGGCGGTTGAAAACGCGGTATCGGGCAATGCGTTCCGCCCCGGCGATGTGCTGCGCAGCCGCGCCGGGTTGAGCGTTGAAATCGGCAACACCGATGCCGAAGGGCGCCTGGTGCTGGGCGATGCGCTGACCCGCGCGGGCGAAGAAAGCCCCGAACTGGTGATCGATTTCGCCACCCTGACCGGCGCCGCGCGCGTGGCGCTTGGCCCCGATCTACCAGCCTTGATGACCCGCCGCGATGCCACCGCCGATGAATTGCTGGCCGCCGGCAAGGCCCACGACGATCCGTGCTGGCGCCTGCCTTTGTTCGATGGCTACCGCGAGTATCTGAAATCGGACATCGCCGATCTCAACAACTCCAGTTCCAACGGCTATGCCGGCGCATCGGTGGGCGGGCTGTTCCTTGACCGGTTCCTGCCCGAAGGGATCGACTGGGCGCACTTCGATACGTTTGCGTGGCGCCCCGCCGCCAAGCCGGGCCGCCCCAAAGGCGGCGAAGCGCTGGGCCTGCGCGCCGCGTGGGGGATGCTGCAGGACCGCTACGGGAAATAACCGCCACGGCCGGGAGAACCGCGCCGCAAGGAGCGATATGCAATCCACCGCTTGATAGCGGGGCCAAGCAAGGCTAATCGCGCGGTCTTCCGTTTCGAGGGGCATGACAACTTGACCGCAATCGCGATCCCGACCGCACAGCTCTCGCTGGCCGGACCAAGCCTGAAGCTTGATGCCGCGCACTGGCCGGTGCGCGGCGATCTGGCGCACATCGCGCTGGCCGGCAAAGTGTTCGTGCCGCACTATGCCGTGCCGATGCCGCGCACCGTGGCCGCACCGGGCACCAACCTGCTGGCCGCCAACAAGGCCGATGCCGATGTTCGCGAAACGCTGGCTGGCGGCACCGTGTTCAACGTGCTGGACGTGACCGGCGGCTGGGCCTGGGGCCAGGTTGGCGACGCTGGGTTCGTTGGCTACCTGCCGGTTGACGCGCTCGAAGCGCTGTAAGGGGACCGGGCGTGACGCACACCGTGTTCATCGATGGCGCCGCCGGAACCACCGGTCTCGAAATCGTCGAACGACTGGCGCCGCGCAGCGAATTCAGCCTGATCATCCTGGACGATGAACAGCGCAAAAGCGCCGATGCGCGGCGTGATGCCTATCACAGCGCCGATTTTGCGGTGCTGTGCCTGCCCGATGATGCCGCCGTGGAAGCCGTGGCCTTGGCCGGGGGCGCGCATGTGCGGATCATCGATGCGTCCAGCGCCCACCGCGTGGCGCCGGGCTGGACTTATGGCTTTCCCGAACTGACCGGGCGCGAAGCCGTGGCTACAGCTGATCGGGTTTCCAATCCGGGGTGCTATCCCACCGGCTTTCTCGGCCTGGTTGCGCCGCTGGTGCGCGCCGGGTTGCTACCGGCCGACTGGCCCTACACCGTCAACGCGGTTTCGGGCTATTCGGGCGGCGGGAAAGCACTGATCGCGCGGTTCGAGGCCGATACCGACATCGCATTCCGCGGCTATGGGCTGGGCATGGGCCACAAGCACGTGGCCGAAATGCGCCAATACGCCGGTCTGGCACACCCGCCGCTGTTTGCCCCGGCGGTGATCCCGGCGCACCGCGGCATGGTGGTGGAAGTGCCCGTGCCGCTGGCCGCCATGCCGGTGGCCGCCGCCCCCGAAGTGCTGCGCCTGGCGCTGCGCGAATTCTACGCCGACAGCCCGATCGTGACGGTTCACGATGAACCGATGGACGAACTGCTGTTGCGGCGTTCAATGCAGCCGTCGGACCGGCTCGATTTATGGGTGTTCGGCGCGAAGGATGGATCACAGGCGCGGCTGGTTGCCCGGCTGGACAACCTTGGCAAAGGCGCAAGC
>JBJOPJ010000055.1:0-14699 GCA_046050825.1 Pseudomonadota bacterium | reverse complement strand
AGTCAAGCGATACCGCCGGGCTCGATCAGATAGATGGATACCGCCGCGCCGGCCTGCTGGGCCGCCGCATCCACCGGCCGGTCGATCACGGCATTGCTGGCGGCCAGCGTGGCCAATGCTCCGCTATCCTGGTTGAGCCGCGCGGTTACAGTCGCGCCGTTCCAATGGGCGCGCAGAAATTCCCGCCGTGGACCGCCCGGGCCAACCGGATCGGCCAGCACCGAACCGATCGGGGCGGGCAGCGGCTGCGCGCTGCCCAGCAGAGCCCGCAACAGCGGCAGCACGAACAGGAAGGCGGTAACATAACTGGACACCGGGTTGCCGGGCAGACCGACCACCAATTGCGCATCGCGCCGGGCCACCAGCAGCGGCTTGCCGGGCTTGATCCCCACCTTCCAGAACTCCAGCTGGGCGCCCCATGCTTCCAGCGCGGGGCGGATCAGATCATGATCGCCAACCGAAACCCCGCCGCTGGTCACGATCACATCGGCGGCGCCAGCCTGTGCCAACACGGCCGCAAGCGCATCCAGCGTGTCCACAACCGGGCCAAGCCGCACCACTTCACAAGGAACCGAAGCCAGCAGGGCGGCCAGCATCATGCCGTTGCTGGCCGGGATCTGGTGCGGGGCGCAGTGCGCGGGATCGGCCGCCAGCTCATCGCCGCTGTCGATAATCGCCACGCGCGGCCGGCGGCGCACGGCCAGATGGCTGTGCCCTGCGCCAACCGCCAGCGCCAGATGCGCCGGCCCCAGCCTGATCCCTGCGGCAAGCAATCGGGCGCCTGCGGCAAAATCATTGGCGCAGCGGCGGATGTGCTTGTGCGGCGGGGATGGCGCATCACCCGACAGCGCCAGCGTTTCCCCGGTCCGCGCCGCATCTTCCTGCAGCAGCACCATGTCCGCGCCGGTGGGGATGTGCGCCCCGGTGGAAATCCGCACTGCTTCGCCGTGCCCAACCGTGCCCGCGAAGGGATGCCCCGCCGCGCTTTCACCAATCACCTGCCAAGGCCCGGGCAGATCGGCGGCGCGCATGGCGTAACCGTCCATGGCAGAAAGATCGGCCGAAGGCTGGGTGCGCCGTGCCGTCAGCGGTTCGGCCAGATAACGGCCCAGCGCTTCGGCCACCGGAACCCGCTCAACCGGCAGCGGAGCAGCCAGCGCCAGCAAACGCTGCTGCGCTTCTTCCAGCGGCAGCGGGGCTGCCATCAGCGCGGCGCCTGCCAATCGCCAGACTTGCCGCCGCGCTTTTCAATCAGCCGCAGGTCGGAAATCACCATGCCCTTGTCGAGCGCCTTGGCCATGTCGTAAATCGTCAGCAGCGCAACCGAAGCGGCGGTCAGCGCTTCCATTTCCACCCCGGTCCGCCCGGTCAGCGAAGCACGGGCCGTGGCGCGGACAGCGCCATCCTCAAACGCGAAATCGACGGTCACGGCATCCAGCGCCAACGGATGGCACAGCGGGATCAGATCGGCGGTTTTCTTGGCCGCCATGATCCCCGCGATCCGCGCCGCCGCCAGCACATCGCCCTTGGGGGCATCACCCGCGCGGATTGCGGCAAGGGCCGGTGCCGACATTGCGATCCGGCCCGAAGCCACGGCCACCCGCTGGGTCTGCGCCTTGCCGCCCACATCGACCATGCGGGCATTCCCCGCCGCATCAAGGTGGGTTAGCTCAGCCATGCAGCAGCGCCCGCGTGGCGGCTTCGACATCGGCCTGCCGCATCAGGCTTTCACCCACCAGAAACGTGCGAGCGCCGCAGCCCGCCAGCCGCACCAGATCGGCGTGGCCGTTGATCCCGCTTTCGCTAACCAGCAGCGTGCCCGCCGGCGCCAGCGGAGCGAGGCGTTCGGTGGTGGCGATATCGGTAACGAAGCGCTTGAGATCGCGGTTGTTGACCCCGATCAGGCGGCTGCGCAGCTGGGCCGCGCGCTCCATTTCCGCTTCGTTGTGAACTTCAACCAGAACGTCCATCCCGCGTTCGATCGCGGCGGCCTCGATCTCGGCCATCAGGGCATCGTCCAGCGCGGCGACGATGATCAGGATCGCATCCGCCCCGATCGCGCGCGCTTCGGCCACTTGCCACGGGTCGACCATGAAATCCTTGCGCAGCACCGGCAGGTTGCACGCCGCGCGGGCCGCGATCAGGTAATCCTCGTGCCCCTGAAAATAGGGGGCGTCGGTCAGGATCGAAAGACACGCCGCACCGCCGGCCTCATAGGCGCGGGCATGGGCGGGCGGATCGAAATCGGCGCGGATCAGGCCCTTGGATGGGCTGGCCTTCTTGATTTCGGCAATCAGCGCGAACCCGGCGGCGGACTTGGCCTCAAGTGCGGCGCGAAACCCGCGCGGCGGGGTTTGCATGGCCGCGCGGGCATCCAGTTCACCAAGGCTGGCAAGCGGTTTGCGGGCGGCCACTTCGGCGCGCTTGGTATCGCAGATTTCGGTCAGCTTGTCGGTCATTTCACCATCTCGATCCAGCAGTCGAGCAAGGCCTTGGCCAGCCCCTTGTCGATGGCTTCGGCGGCTTCCTCGATGCCGTGATGCCAATCATTCACTTCGCCGGCGATCATCAAGGCCGCGGCCGCGTTGAACAGCACCGCATCGCGGTAAGCGCCCGCTTCGCCCAGCAACAGGCGGCGCAGCGCGGCGGCGTTGTGGGCCGGATCGCCGCCACGGATCGCGTCGATCGAGGCCATGGGCAAGCCGGCATCGGCTGGTTCCACCCGGCGCATCGACAGGACGCCATCCTTGACTTCGGCCAGCTCGTTGCCGCCCGCCAGGCTCAATTCGTCAAGCCCTTCGTCGCCCGAGACAACCAGCGCGTGATCGGTGCCAAGCCGCAGCAGCGCTTCGGCATAGATCGGGACATAAGCCGGGCGCGCGATCCCCACCAACTGGCGGCGCACTTGCGCCGGGTTCGCGAGCGGGCCCATCAGGTTGAAAATCGTGCGCCGGCCAATGGCTTTGCGGATTGGCATGATCCGCCCCATCGCCGGATGGTGCCTGCCCGCAAACAAAAAGCAGATGCCCAGTTCGTTCAGCGTTGCTTCGGCGGTTTCGGCCACCCGGTCGAGATTAAGGCCCAGCGCTTCAAACGTATCGGCGGTTCCGGCCTTTGAACTGGCCGCGCGGTTGCCGTGCTTGGCCACCGGCACGCCGCAGGCCGCAACCACCAGACTGACAGCGGTCGATACGTTCAGGGTGTGCATCCCATCGCCGCCGGTTCCGCACACGTCGATTGCACCGGCCGGGGCATTGATGGGGATCATCCGCGCGCGCATTGCCCGCGCCGCGCCCGCGATTTCCGCTGCGGTTTCGCCGCGATCGGACAGGCCGATCAGGAAACTGGCGATGGCTTCATCGGCAACCTGCCCATCCAGCACCGCGCCGAACGCGGCTTCGGCTTCAGCCTCGTCCAGCACGAGGTCCGTATCGGGCAGGCGCATCATGCCAGTTCGCGAACCGGCAGGCCGCAAATCTGAAGGAAGTTGGCCAGCATGGCATGGCCATGTTCGGTCGCAATGCTTTCGGGATGGAACTGCACCCCGTGGATCGGCAAGTCCGTGTGGCGAAAGCCCATCACATGGCCATCATCCGACGTGCAGTTCACCACCAGCCCTGCGGGCACATCATCGACGATCAGCGAGTGATAGCGCGTGGCGATAAAGGGCGAGGGCAGGCCTTTGAACAGCCCCGTGCCATCGTGGGTGACGGGCGAAGTCTTGCCGTGCATCAGCCCCCCGCGCACCACGTTTCCGCCGAAATACTGCCCGATCGACTGGTGCCCAAGGCACACCCCCCGCAGCGGTAATCCGGCGGCGGCGCAGGCCCCCACCAGATCGAGGCTGATCCCGGCTTCGTTCGGCGTGCAGGGGCCGGGCGAAATCAGAAAGCCCTTCGCGCCCGAAGCAACCGCATCGGCCGCGGAAATGGCATCGTTGCGGACCACTTCCACTTTGGCACCCAGTTCCATCAGGTAATGGACCAGGTTCCAGGTGAAGCTGTCATAATTGTCGATGACAAGAATTTCGGCAGGGGTTTTGGCAGTCGCGCTCATGCGCGCGCCTCTACTCTGCCGACGCTCATTTCGCCAGCAATTTCGCCAGCTCCGCCTTCCAGAATTTCGCCGCCGTATGGGTGCCATGCCCCTTGGTATCGGGGCTGTAGGGCAGCAGGGTAAAGCGCGCGCGGGGCATCTGCCTGACCTGCCGCTGCGCCATGCCCAGTTCGGGCGGGTTGATGAAATCATCCGAACTGTTGATCCACAGCACTGGCACGGTAATCCGCGAAAGCTGCTCTGCGGGGTTATAGTTACGCGAAGAATCAAGCTGATAGATCTGGTCATTGGCATCCAGATCCCCGGCGGCGCGCGCGGCATTGCTTTGCGCCAGATAGTCTTCGGCCTTGGCCCGGGTCGGGAACTGCTGTTGCAAGCCCCACGCATTCGCCCCGGCAATCATCGAGATATAGCGCGCGGTGCGCAGGCCCTGTTCCGGTTGGGCGGTGTAATTGCCGCCGTTCCACAGCGGATCGGCTTCGATCGCGTCGATCGACATCTTGCGCCAGATCCGGTTGCGCCCGGCGATTTCCGCCGCATTGCACGCAAACGGGGCCAGCCGGCGGGCGAAACCGGGATGCGTTTCGCCCCATACGAAAGCGTGCATGCACCCCATCGATGTCCCCAGGATCAACTCTAGCCGGGTTACCCCAAGCCCTTCGGTCAGCATCCGGTACTGCGCGGCCACCATATCGTCATAGTCGTAACGCGGAAACGCCATCCGCAGCCCGTCGCTGGGCTTGGCGCTTTTCCCGTGGCCAAGGTTGTCCGGCAGGATCACGTAATATTTGGCGAGGTCGAGCGGCTGGCCGGGACCATAGAGTTCATCGGCAAAGCCCGGGCGGAAAAATTGCCAACCCGATCCCCCGGTGCCGTGCAGGATCATCACCGCGTTGTCGATTTCGCCATTCGCATTGCGGTGCGGGGCGCCCAGCGTGGTGACGTGCATCCGCAATGCCGGGGCCACTTCACCCGTGCCGAAACGAAAGTCTTTCAGGCTTACGTCTTGTTCGGTTGAACGTTTTTGCCAATCTTCGGCATGAAGCGGAGCGGCAAGCAGGGCGAACAGCAACAGGATGATCTTACGCATCCCCGAACGCTAGCCCCGCCGCGCCAATCGTCAACCCGAAGGCAGCAGGTTATTGCCCGAAATCGGCCTCGCCTGCCACGCGCACGGCTTCGCGGGCCGCGGCGATCAGCGCACCGGCCTTGGCTTCGCATTCGCGCTGTTCATAGGCCGGATCGCTATCGGCGACGATTCCGGCGCCGGCCTGCACGTGCAGCGTACCATCCTTGACCACCCCGGTGCGCAGCACGATGCAGCTATCCAGGTTGCCATCGGGCGAAAAATAGCCAACCCCGCCGGCATAAGCGCCGCGGGTTTCGGGTTCGAGCTCGGCAATGATCTCGCACGCGCGCACTTTGGGTGCGCCGCTGACGGTGCCGGCCGGAAAGCCCGCGAACATTGCGTCGATCGCGTCGTGATTGGCGGCGTCCAGCTGGCCAACCACGTTCGAAACGATGTGCATCACGTGGCTATAGCGCTCAACCGTGTAGCTTTCGGTCACTTTTACGGTCCCAGCCTGCGCCACCCGGCCAACATCGTTGCGCCCCAGATCCAGCAGCATCAGGTGTTCGGCGCGCTCCTTGGGATCGGCCAGCAAGCTATCTTCGTTGGCACGATCTTCCTCGGGCGATTTGCCGCGCGGACGGGTGCCGGCAATCGGTCGAATAGTCACTTCGCCATCGCGCACCCGCACCAGAATTTCAGGGCTGGAACCCGTCAGCGCCACGCCGGGAAGATCAAGGAAGTACAGAAACGGCGAAGGGTTCACCCGGCGTAGCGCCCGATACAGCGCCAGCGGCGGCAGCGTGAAGGGCGTGGTAAAGCGCTGGGCCAGCACCACCTGAAAGATATCGCCAGCCTCGATATAGCCTTTGGCCTTCAGCACCATCTCGGCATATTTTCCGGCCGGCAGGACCGGGGTCAGCACCGGCTCGGTCAAACTGGCATCACGGCGCACGGCGGGCGCGGGATTGCCCAAGCGGCGAAGGGCTTCGTCAATCCGCTCTTGTGCGGCATCAAGCGTGCGGTCCGCATCGCCGCTCTCCGGCCAGACCGGGGTGACGCAGAACAGCTCATCGCTCAACCGGTCCAGCACCAGGATCAGCGCCGGGCGCACGAACAGCATGTCCGGCAGGTCCAGCGCATTGTCCGCCGGGCGGGGCAGCTTTTCGACCAGCCCATAAGTTTCATAGCCGAAATACCCCACCAGACACGCCAACACGGGCGGCAGGGCGGCAGGGACATCGAACTTGCAGGCTTCGACCAGCGCGCGCAGCTCGGTCAGGCTATCGGCGGGCAGGGCGGTGAACGCGGACCGATCCTGCCGCCAAGTGCGGTTGATCTCTGCCGCTGCGCCCTTCGCCCGGAACACCAGATCGGGATCCAGCCCAAGCAGGCTGTAACGGCCGCGAACTTCGCCACCTTCAACACTTTCCAGCAGGAAATCGCCGCGCCCATCCTCGATCAGCTTAACCGCCGCGCCCACCGGCGTTTCGGTGTCGGCGATCAGCTTGCGCCAGATCACTCCCGGCCGGCCGGCCTTCAGCGCGGCGTGTGCCGCTTCCCAATTTTCCGGACGGGTGCTGGTCATGCTGACTGCCGATCAGTTCCCGCCGCCAAGCTGCGTACGGACGGCCTTGATCGCCGTTTCGTTGCGCTTAACGCCAACGTCCTGCTTCATCGCGCCGCGCAGCTGATCACCGTATTCAGTGCCAAAAGTCTGCGCGATGGTCTTGCCAAACTGGCCAAGGCGCGGATCGTTGGCGACAACCGGGCCGGGGGTGACCGTGGCCGCGGTTACCACGAACCACCCACGGTCCCGCGGTGCGGCCATCAGGTGGGTCTTGCCCTTGGCGATAGAGAACAGCAACAGCACCGGCGGCGGCGTGTTCTGGGCCATCATCTGGACTTGCTGGCGCGACAGGTCGATCCGGTCAACCGGCGGCAGCGCCACGCCAAGCTGCTGGGCAGCTGCGGCAGGTTCGACCCCCTTGGCGATCAGCGCCTGGACCTTTTCCGCCGCAAGCTTGGCGGCTTTCGCCCCCTTGGCCAGCTGGACATCGGTCGCCACTTGCGCCCGGATCGCGGCCATCGGCGGCGGCGCCGACGGCTCGATCGCCGAGACGTCAAAGATGATGAACGACTTGCCGGCTTCGGTTTCGGCCAACTGGGGCTGGCCTTCGCCTTCCATCAGAAAGGCGGTCGGCAAGACCTTGGTCAGGATCGCCGGGGCTTTTTGACCCGCCTGGCCATAAACCGAACCATCTGCCGTCAGCGGCGCGGTGGCCGCGATCGTCAGGTTCAATTCCTTGGCAACATCGGCAAAGGTTGCACCATTGTTGAATTCGTCTTCGATCCGGGCGGAAAAGTCGGTCAGCGCAGCGCGCTGCTTTTCGGTGGCGATCTGGGCGGCCAGTTCAGCGCGCGCCTGATCCAGCGTTTTGCCAGCCTTGCCTTCCACCGCATCGACCCGCAGCAGCAGCCAGCCAAGCGGCGCCTTCACCGGACCGATAACTTTGCCCCGCGGTGCCGCAAACACGGCTTCGGCGGCGGCCGAACTGGTCTGGTTCGAAAGCGCCCCCTTGGTCACCGCGCCAAGCGATCCCGACGTTAAGCCCTTGGCGCCAGCTGCAGCCTCAAGCGTCTTTCCGCTGGCAACATCGGCAGCAAGGGCCTTGGCGGCGGCTTCGCTGGGCACCACCAGCTGCGTCACCTTGCGGCTTTCCGAAGCGGCGTACTGGGCCTTGTTAGCGGCGTAACGCGCTGCGATTTCAGCCTCGGTCGGGGCGGGGACCGATTTAACGATGCCGCTGTCAAACGTGGCATAACGCACCACGCGCCGCTCGGGCAGGGTATAGTTTGCTTTGTGGGTCGCGTACCAGTTCTGGACTTCGGCATCGGTGGGCGGCGCGGCCGGTGCGAACGCCGCCGACGGCAGCATGATAACCGTGCCGGTGCGCCGCTCGGTCACCACGCCGGCATAACGCTGCGCAACGCTGCTGGGCACGCCAATCCCGAACTGGGCGCTAGACATCAACTGACGCTCCATCAGCATGCCCGAAATGCGTTCGCGCAATTGCCGGTCGCTAAGCCCTTCCTGGCGGAGGAACAGCTGATAAGATGCTTCGCTGAACTTGCCATCGGGCCCTTGAACGCGCGGAATTTTGGCGATTTCACTGTCTATCAGGCGGTCGCCGATATAGATCCCGCTGCGCTTGCCGAACTCCCCAACCGCGGCAAGGTCGATCAGGCTGTCAAGGATCTGATCAAGTCCGCCCTGGGCAATGAAGCTGCGCATGTCGATCGTCGGATACTGTTCGCGCAGCCGTTCGACCTGCCGTTTGGCGGCGCTTTGCAATTCGGAGGGATCGACCCGGGCCGACCCCACGCTGGCCAGCCGCGATCCACCGCCGCTGCCACCGAATCCGATCCCCGAAGCAACATCGCCGCCCAAAAAGGCCAGGGAAATCAGCCCGAGAAAACCCAGCGTAACCGCCACGCCAAGTTTCGAACCAAAGAAATTCCGGAAAATCTGCAGCATAGATCCGTCGCCAAACATGTTCGCGCACCGCCCAGCGGCGCATCAGGCGGGGCTTTACGTCTCCTTCGTCCATCCCGCAATGCCGCAAAAGCCAACTTTCCCGTGTTTTGGCCGTGATAGTGCAGAGATAGCTGTTGCCCTTTGACAACCTTTGGTTCGCTATCCTAGGCGCAACCCCGCAGCGGCGATTGAACGCCGCCACACCATTGAAATGAGGTAACAGCCATGTCCAACCGACCGTACATCGTCGGGAACTGGAAGATGAACGGAACCCGCGCGATGCTTGCCGAAGCGCGCGCGATTGACCGCGGCGGCGCGCGTCATCCGGGCGTCAAGGTTGCGATTGCGCCCCCGTTCACGCTGATCCACACTCTGGCCGAAGCCGCGCAGGCGATCGAAATCGGCGGGCAGGATTGCCACACCAAGTCCAGCGGCGCGTTCACCGGCGATGTCTCGGCAGCGATGCTGAAGGATGCCGGTGCCAGCTTTACGATTGTCGGGCATTCCGAACGCCGGGCGATGCACGGTGAAAGCGATGCCGTGGTGCAGGCCAAGGCCGAGGCTGCGCTGGAAGCTGGCCTTGATGTCATCGTTTGCGTCGGCGAAACCGAAGCGCAGCGCGATGCCGGTCAGGCCGAAGCGGTGGTTTGCGGGCAGTTGCAAGGCTCGTTGCCGGTGGGCGATGATATCGTCGCCCATGTCACCGTGGCGTATGAACCGGTTTGGGCCATCGGCACCGGCCGCGTGCCATCGGTCGAAGATGTCAGCGCGATGCACCGCGCCATTCGCGCACGCTTGATCGCGATTTACGGCGCCAGCGGTGAAACTGTCGCAATTCTCTATGGCGGCTCGGTCAACGCAGCGAATGCATCGGAACTGCTGGCAGCCGAGGATGTCGGCGGCGCACTGGTCGGCGGCGCAAGCCTTTCGGCCGAAAGCTTTCTGGCCATTGTCCTGGCCGCTGCCGGATCGGTTGAAGAGTGATTCCATCGCCGGCGCACCCAGGCGCGGCCAAACCGCGCTGTGCCTTGCGCCGGTGACCAACCACGCCTAGATGCCCTGTAACCAAGCCTCTCTCGCGGAACCCCCATGTCCAGCATTTTCGTTTTCCTGACCGTCGTCCAGGCCATCGTCGCCGCCCTGCTAGTGGCGGTGATCCTCATGCAGAAATCGGAAGGCGGCGGCCTTGGGGTTGGCGGCAGCCCGACCGGCCTGATGTCGGCCCGCGGCGCGGCAGATTTGCTGACCCGGGCAACCGCGATCCTCGCCACGGCGTTCGTAGTCTTGTCGATCGTGCTGGCGGCGCTGGCCGTGCGCGCCACCAACGGCCGCAGCATCGACGATAGCCTGAACCGCACCTCGGCGCCTGCCGATTCGGGCGTTGTTCCGGGGGCAGCGCCGGCGCCGGCCGATCCGCTGGGCGGAGTAACGCTTCCGGCAACCGGAACGCAGGCCCCGGCCGCAGCCGATCCGCTGGCTGGCGCCACCAAGAAGCAGTAAAAATCAGCCCATTGCGAACCTTTGGCCCGCTCCGCACTGGCGGGGCAGGGCGGGGTTTTGCAATGGCGCGCTAACTGGCAATCATCAAAGCAACTGTGGATTAGGGCCGGCATGACTTGCCCGCCCCCCCAACATCGGATTAAGGCCCAACCCCCATGGCGCGGTACATTTTTATCACCGGCGGCGTGGTCTCCTCGCTCGGCAAAGGTCTCATGGCGGCAAGCCTCGCAGCGCTGCTGCAGGCGCGCGGATTCAAGGTCCGCATCCGCAAGTTCGATCCCTATCTCAACGTCGATCCGGGCACGATGAGCCCGTATCAGCACGGCGAAGTCTATGTGACCGACGACGGCGCCGAAACCGATCTTGACCTTGGCCACTATGAACGTTTCACCGGCGTTTCCGCGCGGCAGGCCGATAACATCACCTCAGGCCGGATCTACCGCGATATCATCGCCAAGGAGCGCCGCGGTGATTACCTGGGCGCCACCGTGCAGGTCATCCCGCACGTGACCGATGCGATCAAGGAATTTGCCCAGACCGAGACCGATGACCTGGATTTCGTGCTGTGCGAAATCGGCGGCACGGTGGGCGATATCGAAGGTCTGCCGTTCATCGAGGCGCTGCGCCAGCTGCACAACGAACTGGACCGGGAACTGACCTGTTTCGTCCACGTTACGCTGGTGCCCTATATCGCCGCAGCCGGTGAACTTAAAACCAAGCCAACCCAGCATTCCGTGCGCGAATTGACCGGGCTGGGCATCCAGCCGGACATCTTGCTGTGCCGCTGCGAAAAGCCACTGCCAGACAACGAACGCGCCAAGATTGCGCTGTTCTGCAACGTCCGCAAGGAAGCCGTTATTCCCGCGCTGGATGCCTCCAGCATCTATTCCGTGCCGCTGCAGTACCATGCCGAAGGGCTGGACGGCGAGGTTCTGCGCCACTTTGGCCTGACGGCCAAGCTGCCCGATCTGGCGCGCTGGGACGATATCGTTGATCGCTATCAGAACCCCGAAGGCGAAGTCACGATTGGCGTGGTCGGCAAATACGTTGGGCTGCCCGATGCTTACAAGTCGCTCAACGAAGCGCTGGTTCACGGCGGAATGGCCAACCGGGTAAAGGTCAACATCCAGTGGATCGATGCCGAAGTGTTCGAGGCGGGCGACGATGAAATCGCTGCCCGGCTGGAGCCGCTGAACGGCATCCTTGTGCCCGGCGGCTTCGGCGTGCGCGGCACCGAAGGCAAAATCGCTTCAGTGCGCTTTGCCCGTGAACGCAAGGTGCCGTTCTTCGGGATTTGCCTGGGCATGCAGATGGCTTGCGTTGAAGGGGCCAGAAACACGGCCGGGATCCCCAGCGCGGGTTCAACCGAATTTGGCGCTACTGACGAGCCCGTGGTTGGCATCATCACCGAATGGATGAGCCCAGAAGGCCTGCAAAAGCGCGGTGCCGATACCGACCTTGGCGGAACCATGCGGCTTGGCGCCTATGAAGCCAAGCTGGCCGGCAACAGCCGCGTTTCGTCCATCTATGGCGGCGCAACAGCGATTTCCGAACGGCATCGTCACCGGTACGAAGTGAACGGCGCCTATCGCGAACGGCTTGAGGCTGGCGGGCTGGTATTTTCTGGCATGTCGCCCGATGGGCTGTTGCCTGAAATCGTGGAACGTCCGGACCATCCGTGGTTCATCGGCGTCCAGTTCCACCCGGAACTGAAAAGCCGGCCGTTCGAACCGCACCCGCTGTTTGCCGGCTTTATCGCCGCCGCACTGGCACAATCGCGGCTGGTCTAAGGCAGCTGCCGATCTATGACCGCGATTGGTCCAGGCCTTCAGCCCGGGTAAAAACGCGGCTATAAGGTATTTATAGCCCAAGCGAGCGCCCGATGGATCGATTGCATTGTTAACTCGGGGTTATATCGGGCACTTTCGCCTTGCAAATAAGCATTCATCCCCATAGCGAGTATTTAAGCGAGAACGATTCGCAACTGGGGCTGCAAAGTCCTGGCAAAAACATCAAAGCGCCCGGTCTGCCTATTGGGGGTCGAAGTGACGCTGAATGAAATGACACTGCCCGTTCATGAAACGCCTTTGGCGCAGCGAACTGTTAAGCGTGCGATGCTTAGCAGCGCATGCAGGGCCGACGTTTCAATCTTGTCGTAACGCGATCGTCTTCTGCGACCCGGACGATCACGCAACGACTTGACGGCGCGAAAGCGTCGTGGGGGTGGCGCCTTCGGGCTCCACCCCCATTTATTTATCAACGCTGCGCTCTGACAGGTCAGGCGGCAGCGGCATCGCTGTCCTTGACCACGCCCAGCGTCTTTTGCGAGCCGACCGGGATCGTCTTGGGCTTCATTGCTTCGGGCACTTCGCGCAGCAAATCGATCGCCAGCAGGCCATCTTCAAGATTGGCGCTTTCTACGCGGACATAATCGGCCAGTTCAAAGCGGCGCTCGAACCCGCGCTGGGCAATGCCCACGTGCAGAAATTCGCCAGATTGGGCTTCGTCGCCCTTCTTGCCTTGAACCACCAGAAGGTTCTGCTGGGCCACGATCTCGATATCGGCGGGGCGGAAGCCGGCCACGGCCAAGGTGATGCGATAGGCATCTTCGCCGCGGCGCTCGATATTGAAGGGGGGATAATTGTCACCGCTGCTAAGCCGGTTCTGGTTTTCCAGCATGTCGAACAGCCGGTCAAACCCAACCATGGTGCGGCGATAGGGGGTGAAATCGAAACGGTTCATTGCAAAATCCTCTTGCTGAGCAATTCTGGTCCAATCGCGCGGCCCGGCGATCCGGCGCCCCGCTGGCGGCATCATCCCCTTGCGAGCCATGACACCAATCACGAGATATGGTAGCGCATGCCTGTTTCAAGGGGCGATCATTCGAAAGGAGCGCTGATGGCTACGCCGAAGGTTGAGATCTTTACCAAGTGGGGCTGTCCTTATTGCGTGCAGGCGAAAGCGCTGCTGGACGCCAAGGGCGTGGGCTATGAAGAATATGACATTACGATGGGCGGCCCCAAAAAGGCCGAAATGCTGGAACGCGTTCCCGGGGCGATGACCGTGCCGCAGATCATCATCAACGATCAGCCGGTGGGCGGATGCGATGATCTCCACGCGTTGAACCGGGCTGGAAAGCTCGATCCGCTGCTGGGCCTGTAACTTCAGAACTGTGATCTCATCATGACCACCCGCATCGCCGTGCTGCAAATGACCTCGGGCATTGACCCGGCGGCCAATGCCGCGACCATGGCCGCTGCGGCGGAACAGGCCAGCACGGTGGGGGCGGCGATGCTGTTTACGCCGGAAATGTCGGGACTGATCGATCGCGATCGGACGCGGGCTGCGGCGCATATCGTGCCCGAAGCCCGCGATCCGGTGCTGGCCGCAATGCGCGAAACCGCCGCGCGAACCGGGGTATGGATCGCAATCGGCAGCCTGGCGATCCTGCGCGACGATGGCCGCTTCGCCAACCGTTCGTTCGTGATCGACGCCAGCGGCGAAATTGTGGCCCGCTATGACAAGATTCACATGTTCGACGTTGATCTGGCCACCGGCGAAAGCTGGCGCGAATCCGCCGCTTATGCGCCGGGTGAACACGTTGTTGCGGTGGAAACACCGGCCGGACGGCTGGGGCTGGCGATTTGCTATGACTTGCGCTTTCCGGCGCTGTTCGAAGCGCTGGGCCGGGCCCGCTGCGATTTGATCGCCATTCCCGCCGCCTTCACCGTGCCCACCGGCGCAGCGCATTGGCACGTCCTGCAGCGCGCCCGCGCCATCGAGGCCAGCGCTTATGTGGTTTGTGCGGCGCAAGTTGGCAGCCACGCCGATGGGCGCGCCACTTACGGCCACAGCATGGTGATCGACCCATGGGGCGAAGTGTTGACGGACCTGGGCGGGGAAGGGGCCACACTGGGCTTTGCCGAGATTGATCCGGCCCGCATTGCCGAAGTTCGCGCGCAATTGCCCAGCCTTTCCAACAAGCGAGATCTGGCCAACAAGCGGGATCTGGCCAGCAATCCGCCGATCGCAGGATAACCCGCAGCGTGATCGTGTTCGATCTTGAATGCCGCCCCGGCGCGCACCGCTTTGAAGGCTGGTTCGGCTCATCAGACGATTTTGCCGATCAGCAGGCACGCGGCCTTGTGGCGTGTCCGCATTGCGGAAGCAGCGATGTAATCAAGGCCGTGATGGCCCCGGCCGTTGGCCGCAAAGGCAACCAGGCAGCCAAACGCAGTGCAGCGGCGCCGCAGGATTTGGCCCAGCCTGCGCCGCTACCGCCAGAGGCCAAGCAGGCGCTCGAAGCGCTAGCCACCCTGCAGGCCGAAGCTCTGAAAGGTTCGCGCTGGGTCGGCAAGGGCTTTGCAGAACAATCGCGCGCCATGCACTATGGCGAGCGGGATGTGGAAACGATCCACGGCCAAGCCACGGTCGAGGAAGCCCGCGAGCTGGTGGACGAGGGCATCGCGGTTACCCCCTTGCTGTTTCCGGTGGTTCCACCAGACCAGGCGAACTAATTGCCAGCGCCAGGCCAAG
>JBJOPJ010000054.1:0-14948 GCA_046050825.1 Pseudomonadota bacterium | reverse complement strand
GCACGCGATGTGAAGGGCCTGTACAAAAAGGCGCGGCAGGGCGAACTGAAGAACTTCACCGGGATCGACAGCCCCTATGAAGCCCCGATCAGCCCCGAAATCCGCATCGACACCACCCAGCTGACGCCCGAACAGGCGGCAGATCTGATCGTCGACCGCTTGCTGGGGGATGCCTGAGCGATGCTGCTGTTCAACGGCCACGAAAGCCACAGCCGATCCTTTGTGAAAGGGGTGAGCTGGCGTGTGCTAGGCAGCATCGACACTTTCCTGCTAAGCTGGTTTTTCACCAGCAGCGCCAAGGCCGCCGGCGCGATTGCATCAACCGAAGTGATCACCAAAGTCCTGCTGTACTATTTCCACGAGCGGGTCTGGAGTTCGGTCCACTGGGGCGTTGATCGCACGCCCGACGATCCAGCCGCGCATATCTGAGGACCATACGCATGACCGACGCCGAACTTGCCGCCCATCTTGCCGAAGTGGCCGGACGGCTGCTGATCGATGTGCGTGGTTCGGGGGTGTTTTCCGGCAAGGCGCTGGGCAACGCAGGCGATGCGGTGGCCAACCGCTTTCTGGTTGAAGCCCTGCGCCATGCCCGTCCCGCTGACGGCCTGTTGTCCGAAGAAGAAAAGGACAGCGCCGCCCGGCTGGCGCAATCACGCGTGTGGATCGTCGATCCGGTTGATGGCACCCGCGAATATGGCGAAGAACGGGCCGATTGGGCGGTCCACGTAGCGCTGGCGGTCGATGGCCAGCCGGTGCTGGGCGCGGTAGCGCTGCCGGGCACCGGAACCGTGCTGCGGTCTGACCGGCCCGGCGTGGTCCCGCCTGCCCCGCAGCGGCTGCGCATGGTGGTCAGCCGCACCCGGCCCGCGGCCGAGGCGATGGGCGTGGCGGCAGCGCTGGATGCCGAAGTGATCCCGATGGGCAGCGCCGGGGCCAAGGCCATGGCCGTGGTGCTGGGCCAAGCCGACATCTATCTGCACACCGGCGGGCAATACGAATGGGACAGCTGCGCCCCCGCCGCCGTGGCGCTGGCGCACGGCCTGCACGTCAGCCGGGTTGATGGCAGCCCGCTGGTCTATAACCAGCGCGACACTTACATGCCCGATTTGCTGGTCTGCCGCACCGAACACGCAGCATCCGTGTTTGCAGCGCTGGGCAACCTCTAGGGCTGCAACTCTAACGCTGCAATTCGGCGCGGATTTCGGCACCCTGTTCGTCCAGCCGCGGGGGCATCGCCAGGCTGTCGGGAATTCCGGCGGAAAAGCGCACCGGCTGGGCCTGCTCGAAATAGGCTCCTTCGCTGGCGTGTTCGCGCCGGCGGAAGAAACCCACGGCGTTCAAATGCTCATCATGGATTACCTCGCCCAGATCCTGCACCGCCTGTGCCGGCAATTGCGCGGCGTGGCAGCGGCGCACCAGTTCGGCGGTGGTGAACTTGGGGGTCAGATCGGCGATGTGCTGGTATAGTTCGTCCTGATGGACGGCGCGGCCACCGGTCACGTTGAAACGGTCTTGCGCGATGAACTCAGGCTCTTCCAGCACGGCAAAAATGCGGTCCCACGCATCGTAAGTGTACATCACGATGCTGACCGCACCGTCCCGCGTAAGAAACGGCTGGCGGAACGGATCGACCTGCCGGGCATAGCCGACCGGGGCATTGGGCGGATCGAAGGTTTGCCCGCCCAGATGTTCCAGCATCATGAAGCTGGCGAACACTTCGAACATCGGCACTTCCACGACTTGCCCCTCACCTGTGCGCTGGCGGTGGAACAGCGCGCCCAGCGCGCCATAGGCCGCGTGCAGCCCGGCCACTTTATCGGCAACCAGTGACGGCAGATAGCGCGGACGCGGATTGCCATCCACGCGCGGCAGCAGCGTAGCCGTGCCGGTGGCAGCCTGAATCACATCGTCATAAGCCTGCAAATCGGCATAGGGCCCATCCTGCCCGAACCCCACGCAGTGGACATAGATGATATCGGGCTTCAGCGCCCGAACGCTGTCATAGTCCAGCCCCAGCCGCTCCAGCGCCTTGCCGCGCACGTTGACCACGAACACATCGGCATCGCGCAGCAGGCCGCGCATCACTTCGGCATCGGCATCGGATTTAAGGTCGAGCGCGATCGAACGTTTGCCCCTGTTCAGCGCCATGAAGCCCGGCGCCATCCCCGGCGTGACCGCCGGCTTGGCCGACCAGCGAAACGCATCGCCGATACCGGGACTTTCCACCTTGATCACCTCGGCGCCCAGATCGGCAAGGATTTGCGTGGCATAAGGCCCGAATACCACCGAAGTCAGATCAACAACCTTGATCCCTGCCAGCATGCTCATCCGCCTTTATCCCGCTCCGTTATCACCGGGGTTGCCACACCTGTTCCGCAAAGGGAACGCCGCCCGGTTCATTCAGCTGCCGCGCGCGGGCGGTTCGTAAGGCGGCAACCGTTCATAGACGCTGTCCGGCGTGGCCAGCATCCGTTCGTACTGGTCGTGGGGATAGTGCAAGTGCGGCTTGGCCGGATCGAAGACTGGCTGTGGCAGGGGCGAAGGCCCGGCATAAGCCGCCGGATTGACCATTGCCGCGGTTTCCTCCGCCGAAATGCCAAGGCTGGCCAGCACATCGGGATCGACCCATTTCGCGGCATCGAGCGTGCGGTACTGCGTGGCGATTTCCAGCGTCATGTTTTCCGGGCCGGCAAAGTACAACGATTTGCAGAACCCGTGATCGATCGGGCCAACGATCGGCACCCCGTGGCTGCGCACCCGGTCGCGCATGGCATAAAGCGCGGCTTCATCGGGCACGCGAAAGGCCACGTGCTGCATTACGCCCGGCGCGCAGGGGGTTTCGCCCCGTCCAGCATGAGTCACGCCGATCGTGCTGGGGATCTGATCGCCGCCCGGCACGTGAACCAGGCTAAACAGGCTGTCATCGCTCATTTTCAGAAAGGCGTGCGAAGCCCCTTCCACCCCGTGCATCTCGAAGATGGCAACCAGCGGAAAGCCCAGCACCTTGGTAAAGAATTCCAATTGCTGCTTCATGTCGCCCGCCATGAAGGCAATGTGGTGGACCCCTACGGGGTGCTGCGCTTGGGCTGTGGTCATCGGTGCTTCTCCTCGCACCGCGAAGCTGCCCGGCTGGGGCTTTTCATGTCAAATCAATTTGCACCGCAGCGCGGCGCGGCGCGGCGCGGCGCGCGGCGCGATCAGATTACCCCGCGTGCCGCCAGGTCATCAAGCTGCGCCGCGCTTAGCCCCAGCTGTTCACCATAGATTTCGGCATTATGTTCGCCCGGGAACAGGGGCGCGCGGCGGCGCACCGCAGACGGCGTATCTGACAGCCGGGGCATCGGCGCCTGCATCCGCACTTGCCCATGCACCGGATCATCCACCGCCACGATCGCATCGCGCGCGGCAAAGTGCGGATCGGCCAGCATTTCGGC
Source organism: Pseudomonadota bacterium (assembly GCA_046050825.1). Taxonomy (GTDB): domain Bacteria; phylum Pseudomonadota; class Alphaproteobacteria; order Sphingomonadales; family Sphingomonadaceae; genus Novosphingobium. The sequence goes on along the minus strand of JBJOPJ010000054.1, from coordinate 11,511 downwards.
GCCGGTATAGATCCGCCCGGCCGGAACCGAATGTTCGATCATCAGGGCTTCCACTTCGGCAATGGTCAGGGTCTGGGTCCAAGCGTTGATCAGATCGTCCAGTTCGCGCTGGTTTTCGCCGCGGGCGACGTGCGTGGCATAGCGCGGATCGCTGGCCAATTCAGGGCGCCCCATCGCCTGTGCAAACCGGGCAAAGATCGTGTCGCCATTGCCGCCGATCATGTATTCGCCATCGGCGCAGCGATAGACGTTGCTGGGCGCGATGCCCGGCAGGATCGAGCCGGACCGCTGGCGGACGATGCCCATCACATCGTATTCGGGCACCAGGCTTTCCATCACTTGCAGCACCGCTTCATACAGCGCGGAATCCACCACCTGGCCCTTGCCGCTGGTTTCGCGCGCGCGCAGCGCGGCCAAGGCCCCCATGCACCCGTAAGTGGCCGCCAGCGTATCGCCGATCGAAACGCCCATGCGGCTGGGCGGCCGATCGGGATCACCCACGATCGCGCGCCAGCCGCCCATCGCTTCACCGATCCCGCCATAACCGGCGCGGGTCGCATAGGGACCGGTCTGGCCATAGCCGCTCATCCGCACGATGATCAGCCGCGGGTTGATGGCATGCAGCGCAGCGGGACCAAGCCCCCACTTTTCCATCGTGCCGGGCTTAAAGTTCTCGATCATGATATCGGCATCGGCCAGCAGCCGGCGGGCCAGATCCTGCCCTTCGGCAACGCGCAAATTGGCCGAAACCGAGCGTTTGTTACGCGCGATCACATTCCACCACACTTTGTGTTCGCCATTGCCCCACGTGCGCATCGGATCGCCCACCTTGGGCGGTTCGATCTTGATCACATCGGCGCCCATATCGCCCAGCAGCTGGCCGCAGAACGGCCCGGCAATCAATTGCCCCAGTTCCACCACCTTGAGGCCAGCGAGTGCGCCCCTGTTATCAACAATCATCGTTCACTTTCCGGTTTGGGAAATCCGCCAGCGCGGGCCAGCATCGAAGGCATTGGCTTGTCCATCACGCCGCCCAGCCAGTGCGCGGCAGCGATCAGCTGTTCAAGGTCGAGCCCCGTGGCCACGCCCGAACGCGCCAGCAGATAGGCCACGTCCTCGCTGGCCACATTGCCCGCCGCACCCGGCGCAAAGGGGCACCCCCCCAACCCGCCGATCGAGGCATCGACCACGCTGGCCCCCGCCGCTACCGCCGCCCAGACGTTGGCAATCCCGGTGTTGCGGGTGTTGTGGAAGTGGACGCGCACCGGCAGCGGCGCAATCGCGGCTTTCACCGCGGCAACCAGCGCCGAAACTTGCGCCGGCACGGCCACGCCAATGGTATCGGCCAGCGCAATTTCGACCGGCCCCGCTTGGGCCAGCCGGGCAGCCATCGCCACCACGTGCGCGGGATCGACTTCCCCCCCGAACGGACAGCCAAAGGCCACCGCGATGGTCACTTGGGCGCTGCGCCCGGCCGCGTGGGCCAGCGCGATGATCCGTTCGGCAACCGCCACCGATTGCGCGCTATCCTGCCCCTGGTTGCGAATTCCGAACGGGGTAGAGGCGATCGCCACCGCGCCCAGCTGATCCAGCCCAGTGGCCAGCGCACGGTCTGCCCCGCGTTCGTTCAGCACCAGCCCGATCCGGGTGACGCCGGCGGGCGTTCCCAATGCCGCCACCACGGCTTCGGCATCGGCCATTTGCGGCACGCGCGCGGGATTGACGAAGCTGGCCACTTCGATCCGCCGCACCCCGGCCGCGATTGCCCGGCGGATCAGTTCGACCTTGTCGGCGGTCGAAACAAGTTTCTGTTCGTTTTGCAGCCCATCGCGCGGACCAACTTCGACCAGTTCGATAGCCCTGAATTGCTGTGCCATGGTTGCCGTCTGGACTATCCTTGCCGCGCAATCCAGTCCCGCACGACGGCGGCGGCCTGTTGCACCAGATCGGGCTGGCCGAAGTAGTAATGGTTGGCCCCCTGAATCACGGTGTGATCGATCGCACACTGGCTGGCCGCCGCCATCAGCCGCGCGGCATGGCTGGGGGTGCAGGCATCATCAGCGCTGTTTTCGATCACCAGCATCGGACCAGCAATGCGCGCCGCGCACTTCAGCCCATCGGCGTTGGAATCATCATAGGACCACTGCGACAGCCAGCTGCGCAGCGTGGTAAAGCGCGCCAGCCCGACCGGCCCATCGTTCACCACAAAGGGATCGCCCAACATGCAATGCCCCGGCTGGCGATCGTTGGGATCAACCGTCGGATCAACCCAGCGGGGATCGGCCATCGTGCCCTGCACGGTGAAACAGCGTTCGTGGTGGTCCAGGCCCTGGGCCTTGAGCTGGGCCAGCTCATCCTTGACCCACGCCGTGATGCGGCGGTTGCGGGCGATCTGGCGCTGCCGGAATTCGGCCACGAACTCTGCCGAAAACGGCGGCTTGGGGCCGCTTGGATCGTAGATATTCCAAGCCGGGTTGCGATCCCACGGGCGGCTTTCATCCTCGATCGATGGATCCATCCATTCGGTCAGCGTCAGATTGCGCGAAAGGTGCGCGGCCAGCAGCAGCACGCCATCGGCCGGGATCAGGTTTGCCGCCGTCAAATCATAAGGATCGCCGGCCGGGGTGTGGGTTACGCGCGGGTCTTGCGCTTCGGCTTGGTAGAACAGCGAGAGCGATCCCCCGCCCGACCAGCCGCCAAGGTAGACCTTCTTGTATCCCAGCCGTTCCTTAGCATCGCGCACGCAGGCGGCCAGGTCCATCACCGCGCGCTCCATGATCAGCGCGGTATCATTGCCCCGGTAGCGCGGGTTGCAGTAAATCGTGTGAACGCCCAGCTTCGCAATCGTGCCGACCAGCGGCAGATAAGCCCCCCCGCCGATCGGGTGCGAAAAGATCACCACGCTATCGCTGGGCGCCTCGGGCTTGAGCAAGTGACATTCGACCGCAACCTTGCCGATTTCGCCGCCATAGGTGTCTTTGAACGCGCTCTGTTCACTGAACAGGACCAGATAAGGAATGCGATCGTACTTCATGGACGGTCCTCAGGCTGGAGCGGCGGAGTTCATACCTTGTAGGCCCGCATGAACACATCGACCACCGTATCAACTTCCGCGTGAATTTCATCAGCCCCCGGGGCCGGGGCCGCGCCCAGCACATGGCGCTGGAACACCCCGCTTTGCAACAGGCCGACAAAATGCTGCGCCGCGACCATCGGATCGCCCGGGCGCAAGCTGCCACGCTGCATCTGCCCCGCCAGCCATTCGGCGGTGCGCGCCTGGCCGCGATTGATCCCGCGTTCGAACAGCAATTGACCCAGTTCGGGAAAGCGCCCCGCTTCACCCGTTACCAGCCGGTGCAGCACCACGATCTGCGGGCGCAGGATCGTGCCCATCACCGTTCGCCCCAGCGCGCGCAGCGTTTCGGCGGGATCACCGGCGGGCGGCAGCGGCACGCGCAGGGCCTCGCCATAGCGTTCGACCAGATCATCGACCACGGCGGCGAACAGATCGTACTTGTTGCGATAGTATGCCCACAGCGTGGTCTTCGACCCGCCCACCGCGGCGGCGATGGCCGACATCGTGGTCTGGCCATAACCATTGCGCAAAAACGCCTTGCGCGCCGCCGCCACGATTGTCCGGCGGCGCAGTTCCTGACGGTTTTCGGCAGATTTATCGCGCATAAAAGGTGTACTATCCAGTATCATTCGGGTTGACAAGACCGCTTTCAGCCGCGATTGAACCGTACCATGCAGTACAGCCATTTATTCCGCCACCACGGTATCGCCATCACCTTGGCCACAACGCTTGCCGCGGCCTTGGGGGGATGCGCCGCAATGCCGCCGGCTACGCGGTTGGCCCAACCCCTGGCGGCAGCACAAGTAGCAGCGCCAGCGTCGTTTGCGGGCGATGCAGCCTTTCCCGCCGATGGCTGGTGGCAGGCTTATGGCGATCCGGGGCTTGATGCCCTGATCGCCGAAGGGCTGGCACATTCACCCGACATGGCGATTGCCGCTGCCCGCGTGCGCGGCGCGGATGGCATCGCCCGCCAGGCCGGATCGGCCAACCTGCCCGCCATCGGGGTTGACGGCATGGCCGGCGGCAACAAGCAAAGCTACAACCTGGGCATTCCCGAACAGTTCGTGCCGCACGGGGTGGTCGATACCGGCCGCCTATCAGCCACGCTGGGATTGGACATCGATTTGTGGGGCCGAAGCCGCGCCGCGCTGGCCGCCGCGCGCGGCGAAGCCGAAGCCGCCCGCGTCGATGCGGCGCAAGCCCGGCTGACATTGGCCAGCGGGATCGCGCTGGCGTGGGGCGATCTGGCCCAACTGGTTGCCGCCCGCGCCATTGCCGCGCAGCAAGCCCGCGCGGCGGGCGATACCGAGCGGCTGGCCCTGGCCCGAGGCCGCGCCGGGATCGACAGCGCCGCCGAGGCCGAAATCGCCAAGGCGCGCCATGCCGGGGCGCAGCAAGCGCTGGCCGCGCTGGATGAAGCGATCGCGCTGGGCCGCAACCGCATTGCCGCGCTGATCGGCGCCGGGCCGGGCCGCGCAGCCACGCTGCCGCTGCCCGCGCTGGACCTGTCGGCGCCCACTGCCCTGCCCGCCGATCTTCAGGCCAACCTGGTGGGGCGGCGGCCGGATCTTGTTTCCGCCCGCCTGCGGACCGAGGCCGCGGCCCAGCGGGTGCGGGTGGCCAAGCTGGATTTCTATCCGAACATCAACCTTGGCGCGGTGGCCGGGCTGCAGGCGCTGGGCCTGTCGCAAGTGTTCGACAGCGGATCGACTTATGCCAGCTTTGGCCCCGCGATCAGCCTCCCGATCTTTCAGGGCGGGCGGCTGCGCGGGCGCTATGATGGCGCGGCCGCAGCCTATCAGGAAGCCGCCGCGCGGTACGATCAGACCTTGCTTGGCGCGCTGCGCGAAGTTGCCGACACGCTGGATTCGCGCCGCGCGCTGACCGCGCGGCTGGACAGCGCGCGCGCTGCAGACAGCGCCGCGACCGAAGCCGCCCGGCTAATCCAGCTGCGTTATGCCCAAGGCATCGCCAGCCAATTGCAGGTGCTGGCGGCGCAGGACACCGCGCTTGGCACGCACCGGCTGGTGATCGAACTCGAAACGCGGGCCTATCTGCTCGATGTAATGCTGGTGAAAGCGCTGGGCGGCGGATTTCGTGAAACCGCCCGCCGTGCCGAAACGCCCATGGGGAACTCCTGACAATGACCGATACTGCCCAAGCGCTGGACGAAACCGCCCCGGCAACCGGGGACGCAATGGACAAGCGCCGCAAGGCGCTGCGCATCTTTGCGGCTGTCCTTGGCGCAGTCGCGCTGGTCTGGGGGATCTGGTATTTCCTGACCCAGGCCGGGCGGGTGCATACCGATAACGCCTATGTCGGCGCGGATATTGCGGTGGTAACCCCGCAAGTGTCCGCCATGGTCAAGGCCGTGCGCGTGGGCGGCACCCAGCTGGTCCACAAGGGCGATGTGCTGGTGGAACTGGACGATGCCGACGCCCGGATCGATCTGGCCAATGCCGAAGCCGCCCTGCAGCAAGCCCATCAACGCTTTCGCCAAGCCCGCGCCAACACGCTTTCGGCCTCGGCCCGCAGCGATGCCCGCAGCGCCGATGTCGCGCAGGCCCGCGCCGATCTGGACAAGGCCCGGCTGGCCTATGACCGGCGCGCCGCGCTGGCGGCCAGCGGGGCAATTTCCGCCGAAGAGCTGACCGTTGCCCGCGCCGGATACCTGCAAGCGCAGGCCGCACTGGCAGCGGCCAACGCCACCCGTGCTTCCGCCAGCGGCGACATGGCGGCCAGCGCCGCGCTGACCGACGGCCTCAGCGATGAAACTGCGCCCGATGTGGTGGCCGCACAGGCCCGCGTGGCGCAAGCCCGGCTTAACCTGGATCGCACCGTGATCCGCGCACCGATCAGCGGGATCGTGACCAACCGGCAGGTCCAGATCGGCCAGCGCATCGCCGCCGGCACCCCGATCCTGACGCTGGTTCCGCTTGATGCGGTGTTTGTCGATGCCAACTTCAAGGAAAGCCAGCTGAGGAACGTGAAGCCCGGCCAGCCGGTGGAACTGACTTCGGATTTCTATGGCAGCGGCGTGGTGTTCCACGGCAAAGTGGCCGGCTTCGCTGGCGGCACGGGCGCGGCCTTTGCCCTGATCCCGGCGCAGAACGCCACCGGCAACTGGGTGAAAGTGGTGCAGCGGCTGCCCGTGCGGGTCCGGCTCGATCAGGCTGAACTGCGCGACCATCCGCTGCGGGTTGGCTTGACGATGGACGCCGTGATCGACACGCGCCCATAACCGTGGCCAGCACAATGACCGCCAGCGCGCTGCCCGACGCCAAGCTTGCCCCGCTATCCGGGGCCAAGCTGACGCTGGCCGCGATCGGGCTGGCGCTGGCGAACTTTATCGTGATCCTGGACACCACGATCACCAACGTTTCGGTTCCGCACATTGCCGGCGGACTGGCCATTTCCCCCTCGCAAGGCACGTGGACGATCACGTCCTATGCCGTGGCCGAAGCGATCACCGTGCCGCTGACCGGCTGGCTGGCCGCGCGGTTTGGCACGTATCGCACGCTGGTTTACTCGCTATCGGGCTTTGCGCTGTTTTCGGTGCTGTGCGGCCTGGCCCGTACGATCGAACTGCTGGTGGTGCTGCGGATTTTCCAGGGCCTGGCGGGCGGCCCGCTGATGCCGCTGACGCAAACGCTGATGCTGCGCATCTTTCCACCCGAAAAAATGGGCAGCGCCAACGCGCTGTGGGGCGTTACCACGATTTCCGCACCGATCATCGGCCCGTTGGTTGGCGGCTATATCTCCGACAACTGGAGCTGGCCGTGGATCTTCTTCATCAACCTGCCGATTACCGCGGTGTGCCTGTTCATCGTCAGCCAGCTGATTGCCCGCTACGAAACCCCCACGATCCGCGAACGGATCGATGCGGTGGGCCTGTTCCTGCTGGTGGTGTTCGTTGGGTGTTTCCAGCTGGTGCTGGATCTGGGCCGCGAACACGATTGGTTCAATTCGACGCTGATCACGGTGCTGGGCATCACTTCGGCCATCGGCTTTGTGCTGTTCCTGATCTGGGAACTGACCGACCCCCACCCCGTGGTTGACCTGAAAGTGCTGCGCTATCGTTCGCTGTGGGTCGGCACGGTGGGGATCGCGCTGGGGTTTGGCGGGATGTTCTCGATGATCGTGCTGATCCCGCTGTGGCTGCAATCGGTGATGGGCTATACCGCCAGCGAAGCGGGGCACGCGATGGCCTTCATCGGCATTTTCGCCGTGATGATAGCGCCCCTAGCCAGCAAGCTGATGGAACGGATCGACATCCGGCTGTGCATCACCGGCGGGATGCTGTGGCTGGTGGCGATGTCCTTGATGCGCACGCAGTGGTCCACCGATGGCGATTTCTGGACCTTTGCCGCGCCCCAATTGCTGCAAGGACTGGGCATGCCGTTCTTCTTCATCGGTCTGATGACGTTTTCGCTATCGTCGGTGCCGCCGGCCGATACCGCTTCGGCGGCGGGGCTGCTCAGCTTCATGCGGACGATCAGCGGCGCGGTGGGCACCGCGCTGGCCACCGCCACATGGGACGATTCCACCCGCGAAAGCCGGGCGCAGTTGGTGGGCAAGCTGAACGATGCCGGCGGGGCCATGGCGCGGCTTGAAAACGCGGGCTTCAGTGCGGGGCAGGCCCGCAGCGCGATCGAGCGCATGGTTGATGCCCAAGCCGCGACGATCGCGTCGAACCACGTGTTTTTCATGGCCGCAACGGTGCTGTTTCTGGCGGCGTGGCTGCCGTGGCTGGCCAAACGGCCAGCATCGCGGATCGGCGCAGCCCCGCCGGTTCACTGACGCTCTGGCCCCCGGAATCCCGTAATTTCCACCAAGGGCTGGCCAAGCTCCCCAAGCCGGTTTAACCAATCGATTAAACCGGGCGGGAATCGCCTTGACGAGCGGGAGCAATGGCATGGCAGGGCTGGTCGAACGAGCCGACGTGGGCGGGGTCGCAACGCTGACTCTCAACCGTCCCGATAAACTCAACGCGCTGACCGTTGCGGTGTTCCGCGAACTGCGCGGCCATATCGAAGCCCTGCGCGATGATCGCGCGATCGGCTGCGTGGTGCTGCGCGGTGCGGGCAAATGCTTTTCCGCGGGGCACGATCTGGCCGATATCGCCACCGGGGAAGCCGTGCCTTCGCGCGGCTGGCACAGCGAAACCCTGCGCTTGCTGGAAAAGCTGCCCCAACCGGTGATCGCGGCGGTTCACGGGCATTGCTACACCGGCGCGCTGGAAGTGGCGCTGGCCTGCGATTTCATTGTCGCAGCCGATAATGCGCGCTTTGGCGACACCCATGCGAAATGGGCGCTGACCCCGATCTGGGGGATGAGCCAGCGCCTGCCCCGCCGGGTCGGCATTGCCACCGCCAAGCGCCTGATGTTCACCGCCGACATGATCGACGCGGCCGAAGCTGTGCGGATCGGTTTGGCCGAATACATGATCCCGGCAGCCGGTTTCGAAGCCGAAATCGCTGCGCTGGCCCAGCGCGTCACCAGCAATTCCGCCTTCAGCCACCGGGCCAACAAGCGCCTGCTGGACACCACCGATGCGATGCACCTCGATGCCGGGCTGCAATGGGAAGTGATGGAGTGCGAAGGCCACGGGCCCGACATGCACGAACGGATCGCCGCCTTTACCGGCAAACAGCAGTAAGGCCCTCGCCATGGACATTTCCTTCAGCCCTGAACTGGAAGCCTTTCGGCGCGAAGTCGCGGAATTTCTGGACACCGCCCCCACCCCCGAAATCCGCGAGGCCGGGCGCAAGACCACCAGCGTTTTTGCCCCGTTCGAAGCCGTGATGGCGTGGCACAAGATCCTTCACGCTCGCGGCTGGGCCGCACCGGGCTGGCCCAAGCAATATGGCGGCACCGGCTGGTCGGTCGAACAGCGCTACATTTTCTCGGAAGAATACTGGAAGCGCGATCTGCCGCCGCTGCTGCCCAATGGGTTGCAGATGGTCGGCCCGCTGCTGATGGAAGCGGGCAGCGAAGAACAGAAGGCCAAGTACTTGCCCGGGATTCTTGCCGGCGATGATTACTGGACCCAGGGCTATTCCGAACCGGGCGCCGGATCGGACCTTGCCGCGCTCAGCTGCAGCGCCGTGCCCGACGGCACGGATTACATTATCAACGGCCAGAAGATCTGGACCACGCTGGCGCACAAGGCCAACCGGATGTTCATGCTGGTGCGCACCAGCACCGCCGGCAAAAAGCAACAGGGCATCTCGTTCCTGCTGCTGGATCGGGTCGATTATCCGGGCATGGAAATTCGCCCGATCATCGGCCTCGATGGGGTGCCAGAACAGTGCGAAGTGTTCTTCGACAACGTTCGCGTGCCGCAATCGGCGCGGGTTGGCGCGGAAAACGATGGGTGGAGCGTGGCCAAGGCCCTGCTCAAGCATGAGCGCGGCGGATCGGCTAATTGCCCGGCCATGTATCGCCGGCTCGAAACGATCCGCGCCGCTGCGGCCGGCACGCCCTCGCCCCATGGCGGAACCATGCTGGAAGATCCGGTGTTCCAGCGCGACCTTGGCGAACTGGAAGCCGAAATCGCAGCCTATGCCGCCTTCGAAAAGCTCGTGGTCAGCCGTCATCCGATCGCCGCCGATCCATCCACCCCATCGCTGAACAAGGTGATCAGTTCGGAACTGACCCAACGCATCTCGGTGATGATGACCCGCGTTGCCGGGGTAGAGGCCCTGCCCCTGCAACTGGAAGCGCTGACCGTCGGTTCGAACGTTGCCCCGCTGGGCAGCGATCTCGAACTGGTGGCGATGCCCTATTACCTCAACTCGCGTGCCACCACGATCTATGCGGGGACCAACGAAGTCCAGCGCGACCTGATCGCCCGCACGCTCCCGGCCGCCTGACGCGAAGGGCAGAAACATGGATTTTACCTTCACCGCAGAACAGGAAATGCTGCGCGACAGCTTGGGCAAGCTGCTGGCGCAAAGCTATTCCTTCGATCAGCGCCAAGCAATCGTGCGCAGCCCGGCCGGCCATTCCGGCGTCATTTGGCGCCAACTGGGTGAAATGGGCCTGCTGGCCTTGCCCTTTGCCGAAGCGCAAGGCGGGCTGGGCGGATCGGCCAGCGATCTGATTGCCATCGGCGAGCTGCTGGGCCGGCACCTGGTGGTCGAACCCTATTTCGGCTCGATCCTGCTGGGCGGCGCGGCGCTGGCGCTGGGCGGGGATCGCACCCGCGCGCTGCTGGATACCGTGATCGCCGGCGATGCACTGGTGGCTCTGGCCCACGAGGAACGCCACGGGATCGGCCCGGTTGCCATGCTTGGAACCACGCTGGCCGGCGGCGCGGAGGGGCTGCGGCTGAACGGCGAAAAACGGCTGGTGCTGTCTGGCAATGAAGCCCGCGCGCTGATCGTTTCGGCCCGCGCGGGCGAGCGGCTGGCCTTAGTCAAAGTCGATCCGGCGGCCAGCGGGGTCAGCATCAACGCCTATACCACGGTGGATGGCCGCCGCGCCGCCACGGTCACGTTCGCCAACGTGATCGTCACCCCGGCTGACGTACTGAGCGACAATGCCGAAGCGGCGCTGGACCGCGTGATCGAGACCGCCACGCTGGCGCTATGCGCCGAAGGCGTTGGCGCGATGGGGGCGCTGCTTGAAGCGGCTTCGACCTATGCCGCCACCCGCAAGCAGTTCGGCACCCCGATCGGCGCATTCCAAGTCATCGCGCACCGTCTTGCCGATATGAAAATCGCCCATGCCAAAGCCCATGCGCTTTTGCTCTATACCACCGCGCTGGTCGAAGCCGGACAGGGTGCCGGAATGGGCGATGCCCGCGCCATCGCCTTGCTCAAAGCCCAGATCGGGCGACTGGGCCGCGATCTGGGCGAAAGCGCGGTGCAGATCCACGGCGGCATCGGCATGACCGATGAATTGGCCGTGGGGCACTACCACAAGCGGATACTGGCAATCGACGCGATGCTGGGCAGCAGCGACTATCACTTGCGCCGGGTCGGCCGCTAGGCACCCCACCCGTCATGCGCTTAGGCACTTGCGCCGGGTCGGCCGCTAGGCGCCCCACCCGTCATGCGCTCAGGCTTCGTCGCGGAACCACGCGCCCTTGAACCACAGCGCCAGATTGACCAGCGCGATCAGCACCGGCACTTCCACCAGCGGGCCGATCACGGCGGCAAAGGCCACGGGCGATGCCAGCCCGAACGCGGCAATCGCCACCGCGATCGCCAGTTCGAAGTTGTTCGACGCGGCGGTGAACGCCAGCGCCGCGGTGCGCGAATAATCGCCCCCGATCGCGCGCCCACCGGCAAACGCGATCACGAACATCACCACGAAGAACACCAGCAACGGCACCGCCACCCGCAGCGCGTCGATCGGCAGGGCCAGGATTTCGCCGCCCTTGAGGCTGAACATCGCGACGATCGTGAACAAAAGCGCCACCAGCGTCA
>JBJOPJ010000053.1:0-15048 GCA_046050825.1 Pseudomonadota bacterium | reverse complement strand
CACCCAGCGCATCACCAGCTATGATGCGTTCAGCCAAGAACTGCAGCTGACCGGAACCGCGCTGGCGGACCGGCTCAACTATGTGCTGGGAGCGTTCTATTTCAGCGAAACCGCCGAAACGCTTAACCCCCAGACCTACTTCGGCGGCAGCGTCGATCTGCAATCGAACTACGGCTCACACACCAAGGCGTTGGCGCTCTATGCCCAGCTCGATTACAAGCTGGCCGATGCCCTCAAGCTGACGCTGGGCGCCCGCTATACGCACGAAAAGAAGGACATCAGCCGCTACTTCCGCGTCAATGCCGATTACGGCAATGGCATCTTCTCGCCGCTGGTGGTCGCCAACATCGGCTATGGGGTGATCCCCGACGCGAAGTACAACAACTTCTCGCCCGCCGCGACGTTGGCTTACGAAGTTGCCGATAACATGAACGTCTATGCCCGTTTCGCGCGGGGCTTCAAATCGGGCGGCTTCAACGGCGAAACCAACGTCTTCACCGCACCGACCGCCGCCTGCCCAAGCGGCGCGCTGGAACTGTGCAGCCCCTACAAGCCGGAAAAGGTCGACAGCTATGAAGTGGGCCTCAAGACCCAGCTGCTCGATAAGCGGATGACGTTCAACGTCGCTGCGTTCCGCGACGAGCACAAGGACATGCAACTGTCGGTGTTCACCGCCAGTGCCGGTGCGGCCTCGATCATCCGCAATGCCGCGGGTGCGCGTATCCAGGGGCTCGAATTCGAAACCGTCTTGCGCCCCACATCGACGCTGACGATCAACGGGTCGCTGGCGGTGCTCGACGTCAAGTACAAGAGCTTCATCGATGGCGGAATCGACGTGTCGAACAACCGCGCCTTCCCGCATGCGCCCAAAACCACCGCCGCGCTGGGCGTGGACTGGAAAGTGATCGAAGGCGGCTGGGGCAAGCTCAACCTTTACGGCGACCTGAACTACGCCTCGAAGTACTATACCTTCCCCTATGCGCTGACGACGCCGACGGCATCGGATCAGAACGCCCATTCCAGCGAGTCGAAGGGTCGCACGATCATCAATCTGCGCGCCACGCTGGGGGATGTTGCCATCGGCGGGGTCAAGGCGGACGTTTCGGCGTTTGTGCGCAACCTGACCAAGGAGGCCGATCCGTCGAACTTCATCGATTTCGGCCCGGGCTTTGGCGGGATCCTGCTGGGCTACTTCCCCGATCCGCGCACCTATGGTGTGACGGTTGGCGTGAAGTTCTGACGCAGCCGGATGGTCGGCGGGCCGGGCATCAAACCCGGCCCGCCCCCACCCGATCGATCGGAACAGCCGCCAAGAATGCCGGGAGAGTAGGATGACTTCGCTGGAACTGCGCCTGCAGCGGCTGGAGGACGACCGCGCCATTCGCGACCTTAAAGCGCGTTACCTGAGGGCGTGTGACGGGAAGGACCCCGACGGTGTGCGCGACACGTTGCTGCCACACGGCGCGGTGATCGCTTATGATGGCTTCCCGCGCTTTGACAATCGGGATGCCTTCGTCGCGATCTATGCCGAAATGGGCTGCGCACCCGGGATCTTCGACATCCACCATGGCGCCAATGGCGTGATCGCGTTTGACAGCGACACGCGCGCCCGCGGGCAATGGTCGCTGCTGTTCCACAACATCAACCTTGCCGGGCGGACCCTGACGCAGATGGGCGTCGCATATGATGATGTTTACGTGAAGCAGGGCGACCGCTGGTGGATCGCCGAAACGCGCTCGCGTCGGCTGAGCTGCCTGGTTCACACCGTGGATGCCGCAGGGCAGCCCACCGTCGCAGTCATGGGCGAAGCGCCCGCCAGTTTTGGATAAGGGGAACACGCGTGCGATTTTCAGGCAAAAAAGTGCTGGTTACCGGCGCAGCATCGGGGATCGGGCGGGCGACTGCCCAGTTGTTCGCGCGCGAAGGCGCCCGGCTGACCATTGGCGACATCAATGTTGCCGGGCTTGAGGAAACCGCCGCCATGATCGGCGGCGCGGCGCAAGTGGTGCCCTACAACGCCGAAGACTATGCCTCGTGCCGGGCGCTGGTCGCGGCTGCGGCGTCTGATGGGCTGGACGTGCTGTGCAACGTGGCCGGGATGCTCAAGTGGGGTCCCACCCCAGATTTTTCCGAAGATGATTTCGAGCGACTGCTGCGGATCAACACCACCAGCGTCTATGCGCTGTGCCGCGCAGCCTTGCCGCATCTGGTCGAAAGCAAGGGCAATATCGTTTGCGTAGCGTCCACCGCCGGGCTTTCGGGCATTCCCTATTCGGTTGCCTATGCTGCATCGAAGCATGGGGTGGTCGGGATGATCAAATCGCTGGCGCTGGAATATGCGGCGGCGGGCGTGCGGGTCAACGGGGTCAGCCCCGGCCAGGTCGCCACGCCAATGACCAAGGCCCCGCCCCCCCAGGGCGATATCGACTGGCCGCTGGTGATGCGCAATTCCCCCAAGCTGGCCGATGGCATCTGCGAGCCGGAAGATATCGCCGAAGCGCTGGCCTTCCTGGCCTCGGATGCCTCGCGCAAGACTACAGGAGCATTGCTGGCGGTTGATGGGGGGCAATTGGCAGGCTGAGCAAGGCCCGCGCGGCGGCGCTGCCATCAAGCAGGGCATTGTCGCGACGGGCCACGCGCCAGCCGTCGGCGCCGCGTTCGAGTTCCCAGCGATTGGCGGAGACCCGCATCGGCACCCACGTTCCGTCTGCGTGGCGCAGCACTACGCTATGGCAGCAGGCCAGCGCCCGATCACCGGCAAGTTCGATAGCCGGAGCGCCGAGCACATGGGCACAGCCATCGGCCAGTAAGGCCTGATGCACCGGGCCGGCGATCAGCGCTGCGATTGCCGCATGGCCACGGGCCTCGCCCATGCCACCCACGGCATAGATCCCGTCCGCCGTCCATAACCTCGCCACTGCTTGGGCATCGCTGGCATCGGCCAAGGGTCCATAGCGCGCGATCAGGTCGCGGATCGCCTCGCGGTCTTCAAGGCCGCGCAGCCGCGCCGCAAAGTCGTCAGCCACGCGCTGCCTTGCGGCCGGCCTGCCGCCCGAAGAACGTGCAATCGGCCAGGCTCATGCCCGAAGAATAGCCGTGCCCCCAAGCCGGCAGGCCCGAAGTGCAGCGCCCTGCGGCATAGAGCCCGGCAAGCGGCGTCCCGCCCCGGTCCAGCACTTCGCCGTCGGTCGACGTCTTGAGCCCGCCAAGCGTGAAGAAGCTGAAATAGCTGGTCTGAAAATTCAATTCGAGCGCGATGAACGGCCCTTGATCAAGCGGCACCAAGATCGGTGGCCGCTTGTCGAACAGCGGGTCCTTCCCGTCGCGGGCATGATGGTTGTAGACCGCCATTGTCGCGCTGAGCGTGCCGGCTGGCATTTCCAGTTCGGCCTCAACCTCTTCCCAGCTATCGCCAGTGCCCGCGATCGACATCCGGGCAAAGTCCATCGGCTGCACGAAATTGGCATTGTCCAGCAGCAGGTAAACCTTGCCGTCCGGCTGATCGACCGCACAGCGGCTGACCCGGCCATGATAACAATCTTCGTTGATGAAGCGTTGCCCCTGAACGTTGACGAACACGCCCTTGGCGTGACTTTCGGGCATGGTCCACGGACACGTGGTGAAGAACTGCTCCATATGGATCGCGTCGCCGCCGGCGCCCACGCCCAGTTCGATGCCCGAACCATCATCCTTGTCGCCAATCGGATCGTTCAATTTGAAGGTATCGGGGCAATACTTGCGGCGCATGGCTTCGTTGAACACGAATCCGCCGGTCGCCAGCACGACGCCCTTGGCTGCCCGCACGAAGCGCGGCTGGTTGTCGATCCGCACCACCAGCCCCACGATCCGCGTCCCATCACTGACCAATGCCAGCGCACGGGCATCGACCACCACCTCCACGCCCTTGGCGCGGGCTGCTGCTTCGAGAATGTCCACCAGCGGGCGGCCGCCACCCCAGCCCATGTGCTGGATCACGTGCCCGCGTGGTGCGGGCTTGGCCTGATCGCAAAACGGTGCAGCGGCTTCGCTGCCAGACCAGATCAGCGTGGAATCGTCAGTTGGCTCGATATGCTTGCCCGGCAGGTAATTGCCGCGATACGGCACGCCCTGCGCTTTCAGCCAACCATAGTGGTTCAGCGCTTCGGCGGCATAGAGTTCGCACTTGGCCTCGTCCACACAAGGACCGCCAGCGGCCTTGAGGTAGGCGGCGAAATCGGCGGTCGAATCCTCGAACCCGGCAGCGCGCTGGGCATCGGTGCCCCCGCCCCCGCCGATGTAGATTTCCCCGCCCGACAGGCCAGAGGCGCCGCCGCTGCCCGAATTGCGTTCGAACAGCATCACCCGTGCCCCGGCATCGGCGGCTTCGATCGCGGCGCAGGCACCCGTCGCACCAAACCCGACCACGGCCACGTCCGTTTCAAAATCCCAGGCCGTGACCGCGCTGGCCGGATAGGGTTTGTGCAACGAAATTTCCGTCATCGGCTTAGCCTTCTTTCGCTTTCAGCATATCCAGCGCGACGTCGACGATCATGTCCTCCTGGCCGCCGACCATCTTGCGGCGTCCCAGTTCAACCAGAATTTCGCGCGTGTCGAGGCCATAGGTTTCCGCTGCTTTCTCGGCATGCCGCAGGAAGCTGGAGTAAACCCCGGCATAGCCCAGCGCCAGCGTTTCACGATCAACCCGAACGGGGCGATCCTGCAGCGGACGGACCAGGTCTTCCGCGGCATCCATCAGCGCCATCACGTCGCAACCATGGTTCCAGCCCTTGCGGTCGGCGGCGGCGATGAACACTTCCAGCGGGGCATTACCAGCCCCGGCGCCCATTCCGGCCAGCGAAGCATCGATCCGCACCGCGCCGCACTGCGCCGCGACCAGCGAATTGGCCACGCCCAGCGACAGATTGTGGTGGGCGTGCATCCCGCGCTGGGTTTGCGGCTTCAGCACCCGATCATAGGCTTCGAACCGGGCCCGGACCCCGTCCATGTCAAGCGCGCCGCCACTGTCGGTGACATAGACGCAGTGCGCCCCATAGCTTTCCATCAGCAAGGCCTGCTGCGCCAGCGCTTCGGGTTCGATCATGTGGCTCATCATCAGAAAGCCCGACACGTCCATGCCCAGGTCGCGAGCGATGCCGATGTGCTGCTTCGACACATCGGCTTCGGTGCAATGGGTTGCCACGCGCACCGAGCGCACGCCGAGGTCATAAGCCCGGCGCAGTTCCTCAACCGTGCCAAGCCCCGGCAGGATCAGTGTGGTCAGTACGCACTTGTCGAGCACGTCGGCGACCGCTTCCAGCCATTCCCAATCGGTGTGGGCCCCAAAGCCATAGTTGAAGCTGGTCCCCGACAAGCCATCGCCGTGGGCCACTTCGATCGCGTCAACGCCCGATGCCTCGATGGCTGCGGCAATCGCGCGGACATGGTCCAAGCCATACATATGGCGCACGGCATGCATCCCGTCACGCAGGGTCACGTCCTGAATATAAAGCTTGTCGCCCGCCGCAACGTTGAACGTGGCCATCATGCGGTCTCCTTGTCCATTCGGCGCGCGGCCAGCAGTTCGCCGGTGGCCTTGGCCGCAGCGGTCATGATGTCGAGGTTCCCCGAATAGCTTGGCAGGTAATCCCCCGCGCCTTCGACTTCGAGCATGATCATCGACTTGATCCCGGTGAAATCGCCCATGCCGGGGATCTTCAGCCGGTTGTTGTCGCCATAGCGTTCGAACTGGACTTCCTGCTTAAGCCGGTAGCCGGGCACGTATTTCTGCACCTCGGCCACCATGTCGGCCACCGACCGCCGGATCGCGTCCTCATCCCCGCCTTCGGACAGGGTGAACACCGTATCGCGCATGATCATCGGTGGCTCGGCCGGATTGAGGATGATGATCGCCTTGCCCTTGGTCGCCCCGCCAACCACCTCAATCGCGCGGGCGGTGGTGCGGGTGAACTCGTCAATATTGGCGCGCGTGCCCGGGCCAGCCGACCGCGACGAAACCGAAGCGACGATTTCGGCGTAGTGCACCTTGCTGGAGACCCGCGCCACCGCGGCAACCATCGGGATGGTTGCCTGGCCACCGCACGTCACCATGTTGACGTTCGGCTGATCAAGGTGCTGCATCATGTTGACCGGCGGCACGGTGAACGGCCCGATCGCGGCCGGGGTCAGGTCAACCACCTGAATGCCATCGGCGCGCAGCGCGGCATCGTGCACTTTGTGCGCATAGGCGCTGGTTGCATCGAACGCGATGCCGATGTCCTTGTACAGCGGGTGCTGACGCAGCCCGTCCAGGCCTTCGTGGGTGGTCGCAATGCCGTGCTCGCGGGCCATCGCCAGGCCTTCGGAATTGGCATCGATCCCGACCACAATGGCCAGTTCCATGTTCTGGGGATACTTGATCATCTTCATCATCAGGTCGGTGCCAATATTGCCCGAACCGATGATTGCGGCCTTCACCCGTGTCATGTGGTTTCCTTCAGACAAACCTTGCGCTGCACGTGCCCACGCCGTGCAGAGTCATTTCAAACAGATCGCCCGCCACGGCCGGCTCCAGCGGGACCAGGCTGCCCGAAAGGATCACGTCCCCGGCATCCAGCGTCACACCATAAGCGCCCAGCGTATTGGCCAGCCAAGCCACTGCTTGCGCCGGATCGCCCTGCACCGCGCTGCCGAGCCCTTCGGACAAGGGGGCGCCGTTCTTGGTTACCGTTACCCGCAACGCCGGCAGATCCAGCGTGCGCGGATCGGCCTGCGCCGGGCCGATCACGAACACGCCGCAGCTGGCGTTATCGGCCACGGTATCGACAATCCCGATCTTCCAGTCGCGGATGCGGCTATCAACGATCTCAAAGCAGGGGGCGATGTAGTCGGTGGCCGCCATCACGTCGGCGGCGGTCACGCCCGGCCCATTCAGGCTATGCTTCAGCACAAAGGCAATCTCGGCTTCGGCACGCGGCTGAATCAAGCCGGTGGCGGCAATGTCGATATCCCCCTCGATCCACATCCTGTCGGTCAGGAACCCGAAGTCGGGCTGGTGCACGCCCAGCATGTCCTGCACCGGCTTTGATGTGACGCCGATCTTCTTGCCGACAACGCGCTCGCCATCCTGTTGGCGGCGGGCCAGCGCGCCCAGCGAAATTTGATAGGCATCGTCGATCGTCAACGCAGGGTGCTGTTCGATCAGCGGCACCACCGTCCGCCCTTCGCGCAGCGCGGCGTAAAGCTCCCCCGCCAGCTGGTCGATCAAGTTGGAACGCGCGGAATCGCTCACAAATAGCCTCCATCCTGATAAATCAACGGCGCAACATCGGCGCTGACCTCGGCTTTCAGAACCCGGGCGATGACGATGCTGTGCGTGCCGTAGGCCAGCATCGCATCGATCACGCAGCTGAGGTTGGCCTGCGCGCCGTCCAGCGCCGGCAACCCAGTATCGGTCTGGTGCCACCGGCCAACGGCAAAGCGCTGTTCGTGCGGCAAGCCGCCGCCAAATGCGGCCGAAACGTCTTGCTGATCGCGCGACAGCAGATTGACCGACAGCGGTGCGGTGGGCACCAGCAAGGCATGCAGCGCGGTCGCCCGGTTGACGCACACCAGCACCGCCGGCGGATCGGCGGTCAGTGACGTTACCGACGTGGCCGCCATGCCCACCGGGCCATTATCGCCATTGGCAACGACCACCGTAACCGACGCGGCAAGCCGGCGCATGGCCGCACGGAACTGGGCTGGCAGATCCGCGGGCAGGCTTGGATAACCGTCCACCATCGCCGGATCAGGCCGCCAGGAATTCAAGCGAGTAGCGATTGAACTCGTCGGCGCGCTCAACCTGCACCCAATGGCCGGTGCGGGTGAAGGCCATGCAACGGGCATTGGCGCAGCGATCAAGGAAATGGCGCGCGCCGCTTTCCGGGCAGAACTCGTCGTTCAGGCCCCACATCACGAACACCGGCATGGCCAGCTCGCCCAGCCGCGGCCCGAGGTTGGGGGTGCGCATCCGCATCAGCACGTCCTTGGGCTGGGTACGGGCCACGGCGAAGCGTTCCTGCACCAACGCATCGGGAATGTTGGGGGCGAAATCGGGATGGACCAGATTGCCGATCAGGCGGCGCTGCTCGTCAAGGTTGAAATCCGGTCCGCCGAAGTTGGACACCATCTTGGCGATCCCGGGCATCTTGAAGTAATCCGCTTGCTCTTCAATGCAGCCCGGCGCCATCAGCAGCAGTTTTTCGGCAATTTCAGGATGATCCAGCGTCATCTGGATCGCCACGCCGCCGCCCAGCGAATTACCGACCAGCACCGCCCGCTCGATCCCGTGCGCACGCAGCGCTTCATAGAGCGTGTCGGTGAACAGCTGCAGCGTGTAATCGATCCCTTCGGGCTTCGACGAGGCGCCATAGCCGATCAGGTCGGGCAGGATCACGCGATAGCCAGCCGCCACGAATTCAGGCCAGTTCTGGCGAAAGTTCGAAGCCCCCGAGGCCCCGGGACCGCTGCCGTGGATGAACACCACAACCGGCCCGGTGCCAGCCTCCTTGAGATGGATCTCATACCCACCCGAGACGGTGTAGGTCGCTTCGTGCAATGCGCTCATCGGACCCGCTCCGCTCAGAGGAAGGGGTTGAGCGGCGCGGCACCCAACATCGTGTTGATCGCATCCGCGGTGCGGTTGTTCGGATCGTTGGCCACATGCGCCCGCCCAGCATGCAGATCGAGCCACGGCTGAAGGATATCACTGGTCATGTAGATCGCCCGGCCGCCCAGCAGCTTGACGATTTCATCGACCAGATCGGCCAGGCGGCGCACCACCGTGCTCGACTGGTAGGTCAGGAACGCGCGCTTATCGAGCGGGATTTCCTCGCCGCGTTCGGCATAGCCCATCAGGTCTTCGAACGTCAGGCGCAGCGTGGTTTCCATTTCGGATTTTTCTGCAATCGCCCGCGCCAGCGCGGCATGCAGGATCGGGTCCTGCGCCGAAGCCTTGCCGGTGTTGGTCGAAACGCGGCTCTGCATGATCGCCATCCCGGCATTGATCGCCGCTTGCGCACCACCGAAGGCCGCAGTCGACACCGACCGCACGAACACTTGCGCCCAAGGCAGCGCATAGAGCGGACCGGTGTTCACTTCCTGTCCGGGGTTCTTGCACAAGAACCCGTCGATCGAGCGATGCGTGCGGTAATCGGGCACGAACACGTCATCGACGATAATGTCGTGACTACCCGTACCCTGCAGCCCGAACACGTGCCAGGCATCCTCATCGATCGTGTAATCGGCGCGCGGCAGCAGGAAGGTGCGCATTTCCGGACCTTCCCCTTCAGCCTTGGGCGGGCACATCGCACCCAGCAGCACCCAGCCGGAATGAACCGAACCGGTCGAAAAGCCCCAGCGGCCCGAAAGGCGAAAACCGCCCTCGACATGGGTTACCTTGCCCACCGGCTGATAGGTCGAGGAGACCAGCATGCTCGGGTCATCGCCCCAGACCTCTTCCTGCGCCTGATCATGGAACAACGCCATTTCGTATGGGTGGCACCCGACCACACCATACATCCAGCCGGTCGACATGCAGCCTTCGGCCAGTGCCTTTTGCACTTCGAAGAACACGTTGGGATGCATTTCATAACCGCCCCAGCGGCGCGGCTGAAGAATCCGGAAGAATCCTGCGGCCTGCATTTCAGCAATCGATTCCGCCGGCACGTTACGATCGCGCACGCACTGCTTGGCGCGCGACTTCAGCGCGGGAATCATCGCGCGAGCGCGGGCGATAAGTTCTTCAGCAGTCGGCACGCTGTGCACGCCGTCCACACACTGAGCAGCGGTGGCCATTCTCCCTAGCTCCTTATTATCGACTCATGATTGCCCAAACCGTGGGCTTCGTAATTTTTTTTATCGTTTGATACGCAAATCGTCAATTGAAAAGCCCTTTCGCTTCCGATAATGCGGATTTCAGACATTGTTGAGGCCGCGATTCAGCGAACGCAACATGAAGGGGAGAAGGCCGCCTTGGCACAGGCGCAGAAAATCGACCTTACCGGTCAGGTGGCAATTGTCACAGGGGGGACGCGCGGCCTGGGCCGGGCGATCACGACCGCCTTGGTCGCGGCTGGATGTCGGGTAGTGGCCTGCGCCCGCAATGCCCCCGGTGCCCTGCCCGATGGGGCCACCTTTGCCCCGGCCGACATTCGCGATCCCGATGCGGCCACGGCCTTGGTCGACGCAGTTGTGGCCGAGCATGGCCGGCTGGACATTCTTGTCAACAACGCCGGCGGATCGCCCGCCACGCCGGCCGAGGCCGCCAGCCCGCGCTTCATCGATGCGATCCTCAAGCTCAATCTGGTCGCCCCGCTCTATCTCGCGCAGGCGGCCCACCCGCACATGGCGGCAGCCGGCAGCGGCAGCATCGTCAACATTGCCAGCGTTTCAGGCGCCCGCCCTTCGCCGGGCACGGCAGTCTATGGCGCCGCCAAGGCCGGGTTGCTCAATCTGACCCAAAGTCTGGCGCAGGAATGGGGGCCCGCCGGAGTGCGCGTCAACGCGATCATCGCCGGACTGATGACAACCGAAAATGCCGAAGCGACCTATGGCGATGCCGCTGCGCAAGCCGCGGTAGGGCGCTCGATGCCGTTGCAGCGCATGGGCACGGGCGAAGACCTCGCCGGTGCTGTGCTGTGGCTGTGTTCGCCGCTGGCCAGCTGGGTCAGCGGGGCGCGTATCAACGTGGATGGCGGGGGCGAGCGCCCGTACTTCCTGGATCTGGTGAAAGGGGCTTAGGCCTGATGAGTGTTAAGTCGCTAGGCTATGTCGTGATTGAAACGGCGCAGCCGGCCGAATGGGACCGGTTTTTGACGCAGGTGGCAGGGGCGATGCGCGCACCTGACGCGGCGGATGGGGCCGCGCTCTATCGCGTCGATAACCGCCCGTTCCGCTTCCGGATCGAACCTGGCCCAACCGAACGGTTGGTTGCCCCCGCGTATGAAGTGGCTGGCAAGGCCGCGTTCGATGGCCTGGCCCAGCGGATCGCGGCGGCGGGACGCACGGTGTCCTTCGCCAGCGCTGAAGAGGCCGCCGGGCGCGGCGTGGCCGGCATGTTCCGGACCAGCGACCCGGCCGGAAATGGGCTGGAATTCTATTACGGCGACACCACCACCGCCGTGCCGTTCGTATCGCCGCAAGGCGTACCCGGGTTCGTCACCGGCGAACTGGGCATGGGGCACGCCGTGCTGAGCGCGCCGAACTTCGCCGAAACGGTGGCGTTTTATTGCGACGTCGTCGGCTTCGGGAAAACCGACATGCCGCGGTTCTATTTCATGGGTGGACCGCCGGAAGACCCGGGCATGGGCTTTGCCTTCCTCCACGCCACCAACGGCCGCCACCATAGCCTCGCGCTGGGCGAAGGGCCGATTCCGCCATCGGGCTGCGTCCACCTGATGCTAGAGCTGCCGGACCTGATCGAAGTCGGCAAGGCCCACGACCGGATGCGAGCCGAAGGTTTCACCGAATCCGCCTCGCTGGGGCGCCACGTGAACGACGAGATGACCAGTTTCTATGTTCAGACCCCGGCCGGCTTCGATCTGGAGATCGGCTACGATGGGTTAGTAATCGACCCAGCCAGCTGGGAAACCACGCAACACGATCAGATCAGCGTCTGGGGCCATGTCTGGGCCTGGCAGGAAGCGCTGAAACAGTCGGCAGCGGAGTAAGGGCGATGCTCGACAAACGGATGACCCCGGCCGAGATCGTCGGCCAACTGCGTGACGGAATGACGCTCGGGATTGGCGGCTGGGGCCCGCGGCGCAAGCCGATGGCACTGGTGCGCGAAATCCTGCGATCGGACCTCAAGGACCTGACCATCGTTGCCTACGGCGGTGCCGACGTGGGGATGCTGTGCGCCGCCGGAAAAGTCAAAAAGCTGGTGTTCGCGTTCGTCTCGCTCGATGCGATTCCGCTGGAGCCGTGGTTCCGCAAGGCCCGCGAAGCCGGACAGATCGACGTGCTCGAATTGGACGAAGGGATGTTCCAGTGGGGCCTCAAGGCCGCTGCATTCGGCTTGCCGTTCCTGCCCACCCGGGTTGGGCTGGGCACCGATCTGGCGGAGCTGGGTGGGTTGAAGCACGTCAAATCGCCCTATGACGATGGTGAAGTGCTGATCGCCATGCCCGCGCTGAAGCTGGATGCAGCCCTGCTTCACGTCAACCGCAGCGACTGGCGGGGCAACGTTCAGGCGTTCGGTCCCGACGTGTTCTATGACGAATGGTTCGCGAAAGCCGCCGCCAAGACATATGTCAGCTGCGAAGAACTGGTCCCGGCGATGGAGGATGCCTATCCCGCCGATGCGCAGGCCAATATCGTTGAACGCTGCTTTATCAGCGGGGTCACCGAAATCCGCTGCGGCGCCCATCCCAGTATGATGACCCCGGCTTATGGCTGGGACATGAAGGCCTTCAAGGCTTACACCGACGCCGCGCGCGAACCGGGCGAATGGAGCCAGATTGCGGACCGTTTCGTCGGCGCAAACGAAGCCGAATATCTTGCATCCGTTGGCGGAAAGGAGGCGGTCGCGGCTCTGCCGTTGCCGGTATTCTGATGAGCGACATTTCCACTCTGAACCCGTCCCTGGCGGAGCTGTGCATCGCGGCTTGCAGCGAGGCCTTTCGCGGCAACGGCGAAGTGGTGGCGACCGGCGTTGGCCCGGTGCCGCGGCTTGCCGCCAGCCTGGCCAAGCTGAGCCACACCCCCGAACTGATGATGACCGATGGCGAAGCCTATCTGGTCGAACAGCCGGTACCGCTGGGCCCGCGCGGCGATTACCAGCCCAAGTTCGCCGGCCACCTGCCATTCGGGCGCTTCTTTGACAGCGCGGTGTGGTCGGGCCGTCGCCACGCGATGGTTACGCCTACCCAGATTGACCGGTTCGGTCAGATCAACCTGTCGCAGCTGGGCGGCACGCACCACCAGCCCAAGACCCAGATGCTGGGCGTGCGCGGCTTTCCGGGCAACACGATTTATCACCCCAATTCGTTCTTCTTCCCCAGTCACACCCCGCGCGTGTTCGTGCCTGGCGAAGTCGATATGGTTTCGGGGGTGGGTTATAACCCCGCCAAGCGCATTGCCGGCGGGAACTTCTCCGCCGTCGATCTGCGCCTGATCGTCACCAACTTGTGCGTGATGGATTTCGGCGGGACGGACCACGCGGTGCGCGTGATCTCGCTGCATCCCGGGGTGACGTTCGAACAAGTGCAGGAAGCGACCGGGTTCGAACTGGAACGCGGCGCGCTGGCGGAAACGCCGCTGCCCTCGGCCGAGATGCTGGCAATCATTGCCAAGCTCGACCCGCACAATATCCGCGCCAGCGTGATCAAGGACAACCCCCCCGCCGTTGCGGCGGCATAAGGAGCGCTTGCGATGAACGATCTTGTTGCGCCCAAATCGGTCGAGATCACATACGAAACCGAAGAGCCCGTGCGGTACGAGGTGGTCGATGCGGTGGCATGGATCACGATGAACCGCCCCGCCTTCAACAATGCCCAGAACGGGCAGATGACCTATGCGCTGGACGATGCGTTCAACCGCGCGGTGCAAGACGATGCGGTGCGCTGCATCGTGCTGGCGGGCGAAGGCAAGCATTTCTCCGCCGGGCATGACATCGGCACCCCGGGGCGCGATCTGCACCATGAATTCGACAAGCGGCTGATGCTGCCGCCGCACACCAACAAGCCAGCGGCCGAACTGCTCTATACTCGCGAGCAGGAGCAATATCTGGGCATGTGCCGCCGCTGGCGCGACATTCCCAAGCCTACGATTGCGATGGTCCAGGGCGCCTGCATTGCCGGCGGGCTGATGCTGGCGTGGGTCTGTGACCTGATCGTGGCCTCCGAAGACGCGTTCTTCCAGGACCCGGTCAACCCGCTGATGGGGATTCCGGGGGTGGAATACTTCGCCCACGCCTATGAATTGCCGCCGCGCGTGGCCAAGGAATTCCTGCTGCTGGGCGAACGGATGAGCGCCGCGCGCGCCCACAGCTTCGGGATGGTCAACAAGGTAGTCCCGCGTGAAGAGCTGCGCGATGCCACCGCGGCATGGGCCAACAAGCTGGCCGGGCAGAACCGGCTGGGCAACTGGCTGACCAAGCAATCAATCAACCACGTCGAAGAACTGCGCGGCAAGCGCAGCGCAATGGACGCGGTGTTCCACATGCACCATTTCGCGCACGCCCAGAACGATCTGGTGACCGGGGATTCGATTGGGGGCGTCAGCGGAAAATCGGCCGCATCCGCCAACAAGCAGGAATCCGACCGACAGGAAACGGGCAAGTCCTGATGGCCGACGTGCTTGCCACTGCTCTCACCCAGCGGCTGGGCTGCCGCCTGCCGGTGATCCAGACCGCAATGGGCTGGATCGCAACCCCGGAATTGGTGGCCGCGACAAGCAACGCGGGCGCATTCGGGTTCTTGGCTGGGGCGGTGATGCAACCGGCTGAACTGGGCGAGGCGATTGCTCGCCTGAAAGGCCTGACTCCCCATGCCTTCGGGGTCAACTTCCATTCTTTTCAGCCCGGCGCGGCAGAGATCGTCGAGATCATCCTCGCCAACGCCGACCGCGTCCGCGCGGTCAGCTTTGGGCGAGGTCCCGATGCACGGATGATTGGTCGCTTCCGCGATGCAGGCATATTGTGCATTCCCACCGTCGGCGCGGTGAAACACGCCGAAAAGATGGTCCAGCTCGGCTGCGAGATGATTACCGTCCAGGGCGGCGAAGGCGGCGGGCATACCGGCGCGGTGCCCACCACCGTGCTGTTGCCGCAAGTGCTCGACGCGGTAGGGG
This sequence comes from Pseudomonadota bacterium, assembly GCA_046050825.1. Lineage (GTDB taxonomy): Bacteria > Pseudomonadota > Alphaproteobacteria > Sphingomonadales > Sphingomonadaceae > Novosphingobium. The sequence continues at coordinate 240 of JBJOPJ010000053.1, read as the reverse complement.
TTCCGGTGGTCGCGGCCGGCGGGTTTGGCGATGGCCGCGGCTTGGCCGCCGCGCTGGCTTTTGGCGCCTGCGGTATTGCCATGGGCACGCGGTTCCTGATGACTGCCGAAAGCCCCGTTCCAGCCGCCCCCAAGGCAGCTTACGTGAAGGCCGACACTGCCGACATCGCGGTATCGACCAAAGTTGATGGCATTCCCCAGCGGATGATTCTCAACCCGCTGCTGCGGCGGATCGAGGCTT
>JBJOPJ010000052.1:0-15084 GCA_046050825.1 Pseudomonadota bacterium | reverse complement strand
AAGGGCAATTCTATTTGCGGGTGCAGAAGGATGACAGCAACCTTGTCATCGGCAATTTCATCACCTCGGCGCAGGGTACTGAACTGGTCCAGTTGGATCGCGGCCTGTTTGGCGCCATTCTGGATTACAAGAGCCAAGGCTTGACCCGGTACGGTGATCGCAAGCAGCAATTGCTGGCGTTTGCCAGCAACCCCGGCACGATTACGGCGTCGGACGAACTGCGCGGTACTGGCGGATCGCTGTATTACTTGCACCATCAGGATCTGTCCGTCGGTTCAGAGCGCCTGCGGCTTGAAGTGCGATCGCCGCAGACCGGCGCGGTGCTGTCCAGCACGGCCTTGCGGGTTACCGAAGACTACGAGATCGATTATTTCCAGGGCCGGGTAACCCTGCTGCGCCCGCTGTCCAGCTATGTGCCGAACGACGAACTGGTGCGGGCCGGGGCCGCCGCTGGCAACCTGCCGGTGCTTGTCGCGCGGTACGAGTATTCGCCGCCGGAAGGCTCGATCGCCGGGCACAGCATTGGCGGCCGGGCTTCGCAGTGGATCGGCGATTGGCTGCGCCTTGGCGTGACCGGGCAGAGCGAAACCGCCGCGCCTGCCGATCAGCTGGTGCTGGGCGGTGATGTAACCTTGAAGGCCGGGGCCAACAGCTGGCTGAAGGGCGAATACGGGCGCACCGACGGGCCGGGCTTTGCGCAATCCTCGTCGCTCAATGGCGGTCTGGATTTTGCCGATGCTGGCAATGCGGCGCGGATCGGACAAGTGGCGAACGCGTGGCGGGTGGAAGGCGCGCTGGATGAACGCGATCTGCGCTCCAGCTTGCGCGGCCAGGCTTCCAGCTATTACGAGGATTACGAAGCGGGCTATGCCGCGATGGGGCGGATCAGCCCCAATGCCATGCGCCGGTGGGGCGCCAAGCTGGATCAGCAATTGGGCGCGGATACGCGCGTGTTGCTGGCCTATGAAGGGCGCAGCGATGCGGCCGCTGGCGGCACCGATCTGGCGCGCGGTGAATGGACCCAGCAGATCAGCCCGGCGTGGAGCATCAAGACCGGGCTGCGGTTTGAAGACACGCGCTTGCCAGCCGGGACCGCGCTGGCGCAGGGGCAGCGGCTTGATGGCGGAATTCAGGCCACTTATGCCGCAATTGGCGCGCCGTGGTCGGCTTATGTGTTCGGGCAGGGCACGCTGGCGCATGATGCCCAGCGCCATGTCAACAATCGCGGCGGCGTGGGTTTCAAATGGGATTTGTCGCGCAGCTATGCCGCACAGGCTGAAGTTTCCGATGGAACCGGCGGTTGGGCGGCAGACGCGGCAATCAGCCGCCACGGCGCCAATGGTTCGGAAAGCCGGATCGGCTATCGGCTTTATTCCGATCTGGCCGACCGGGGCTATAACCCGCAGGACATGATGACCCAGACCAGCCGCGGCATGCTGGTATTCGGCAATCAGCAGCGTTTGGGCGATAGCCTGACGCTGACGGCCGAGGAAAAGTACGGCCACGGCGGCACGGCGCCCAGCCTTGCCCATGCTTATGGTTTACGGTTTTCGCCCAGCAAGGCGTGGTCGTTCGGCGCGGGCGTGGAAAAGAGCACGATCTTCGAGCGGCAACCCAACGATACCGGCGGGATCGATCGTCTGGCGGCAATGCTGTCGGCCGGATATTCGGCCACGGGGTTCAGCGCCTCGTCCGCGGTTGAATATCGCCGCGATCGCCAGGGTGGCGGCGAACAGACCAGTTGGCTGTTCCGCAACCGCGTGGATGCCAAGCCCGACGATGCGTGGCAGCTGCTGGGCCGGTTCGAATATGCCTTTACCGATGTAGCGGGCAAATCGCTGAATGCTGCCGATTATACGCGCGCGGTGGCCGGGGTGGCCTATCGCCCGGTGGCGCACGATCGGTTGAACGTGCTGGGGCGCTATACCTACATGCGCGATCTTGGCCCGGAAGGTCAGATCATGACCACCGGCGGGGTTGAGCAGCCCAAGCAGGTCAGCCAGGTGATCAGTCTGGATGTCAGCTATGATCTGGCGGATTGGTTATCCTTGGGCGGCAAGTATGCCTGTCGCCAGGGCCGGGTTTCGATCACCCGCGCCAGCGATACTTTCGTGAACAGCGCGGCCAGCCTTTACGTGTTGCGGGCCGATTTCCATGTGCTGCCGCATTGGGATGCCTTGGTGGAAGGCCGGTTGCTGACCACGTCGATCAGCCACGATGATCGCAAGGGCGTTTTGCTGGCGCTGTACCGCGAACTGGGCAGCGGGATGAAACTGGGCGCGGGCTACAACTTCACCGATTATTCGGCGGACCTGACCGATCAGAGCTATTCAACCAAGGGGTTCTTCGTGAACCTGCTGGCAGCGTTCTAAGATACTGAATTAAAATAATTTCATGTCTGTTCCGCGCCGATGTGGGCTTGCCCCCGCGCGGCGGCCAGCAGTTCCTGGCGCTGGCGTTCGCGATAGGCCGCGCGCTGGGCATCGGTGCGTTCGGCATGGCAGGCCGGGCAGCTGACGCCGGGTTCGTACAGGGCCGAGCTGCGGTCCTGTTCGCTGATCGGGCGGCGGCACGCATGGCACAGCGCGTGCGTTCCCTGGGCCAGGCCGTGGCCCACGGTAACGCGCTGATCGAACACGAAGCATTCGCCCTGCCACAAGCTTTGCTGCGGCGGGATCACTTCAAGGTATTTCAGGATGCCGCCCTTCAGGTGGTACACCTCGTCCACCCCTTCCTGCCGCAGGAACGCGGTCGATTTTTCGCAGCGGATGCCGCCGGTGCAGAACATCGCGACTTTGGGTTTCCGGCGCGTGCCATCCTCATCGGCCGCATCGCCGCCCAGCAAGTGTTCGCGCTGGGCGCGGAACCAGTCCGGAAAATCGCGGAAAGTGCGGGTTTGCGGATCGATCGCGCCGGCAAAGCTGCCCACGGCGACTTCGTAATCGTTGCGGGTATCGATCACGATCGTATCGGGATCGGAAATCAGGGCGTTCCAGTCTTCCGGATCGACATAAGTGCCAACGCTGCCCAGCGGGTCGATGTCGGGCTGGCCCATGGTTACGATTTCGCGCTTTATCCGCACTTTCATGCGGTGAAACGGCATTTCGGCGGCGCTGGAAAACTTGACCTCAAGCGCGGCGCAGCCGGGCAGGGCGCGGATATGTGCCAGCACGGCAGCGATCCCATCCGCAGGCCCGGCGATGGTGCCGTTGATCCCCTCGCTGGCCAGCAGCAGGGTGCCGCGCACGCCGTGCTGGCGGCACACGGCTTCCAGCGGGCCGCGCAGGCCGGGGCAATCGTCGAACCGGCAAAAGTGATACAGCGCCGCAACGCACAGCGGCGGGTGATCAGCGTGCGCGGGCGGGTTGCTGGTTGCGGGATGGGATGGCTGCATGGCGCGCTGCATAGCGCGGGAACGGCTTAGATTGAAGACCACTTGAGCGCCGAGGCATCCGGCGCGGGCGCTTCGCACCATTCGCCCGTTGCCAGCCCGGCCACGGTCCATCCGCCAATGCTCCAACGCACCAACCGCAACGTTGGCAGCCCCACTGCGGCGGTCATCCGGCGGACTTGGCGGTTGCGCCCTTCGCGCAAGGTCAGCTGCAGCCAATGATCCGGCACGCTTTTGCGAAAGCGCACTGGGGGATCGCGCGGCCACAGGTCGAAGGGTTCGATCACTTCGGCTTCGGCGGGCAGTGTTGGCCCATCGTTCAGCACCACGCCGCGGCGCAGCCGGGCCAGTGCGGCCTCGTCTGGCGCGCCTTCAACTTGCACCAGATAGGTTTTGGGCAGCTTGAAGCGGGGATCGGCGATCCGGGCCTGCAAGCGGCCATCATCGGTCAGCACCACCAGCCCTTCGCTATCGCGATCGAGCCGCCCGGCCGGATAGACGCCGGGGACATTGATGAACGCCGACAGCGTTGGCCGCGCCGTGGCGGTGCCCTTGTCGGTAAACTGCGACAATACGTCATAAGGTTTGTTGAACAGGATTACCCGCGCCATACGTCCCTCACAGCCGGCCGTGGAGCCGCTCAAGCGCGATCCCGGCAAGATTTTGCGCCCGGCCGATCCGCCTGATCCTGACCCGCGAGAACGCTGCGGCCAGGGCCTGGAATTCGGCCAGCCGGGTTTGAAAGCGATCGCCCCGGCAGCGCGCGGCGGCGCTGGCTTGGCCCACCACCAGCGCGGAATCGCCCAGCAGGGTTACCTCTGCCACGCCCAGATCGCGAGCCACTTGCAAGGCGTGGAGCGCCGCCAGCCATTCGGCATCATTGTTGTCGCCGGTGCCGATCTGGGTGCGAAGATAGGTTTGCCCGCCAGCCACCACAGCCGTTTCCATTGGGCCGGGATTGGGCCGGCAACCGCCATCGAACCAGATCTTCAGCGCAGGGCGGGCCATTTGCGGGTCAGGGCTTTTGCGCGAACCAGATGATGTGGTTCGGCCCCGCATCGTCGGCCGCATTTTTAGCTGCGTTTTCGGGGCAATCCTTGGCGCCTTCGCGCACGATCACTTCATCTACCGCAAAGCCGGCATCCACCAGCCGGCGGGCGAATGCCGGATCGGGTTCGGCTGACCATACCGCCAGAATTCCGCCGCTGCGCAGCGCGGTCATCACGGCGTTCAAGCCACCCGGTTCGTACAGATCGTCGTTGTCGCGGCGGGTCAGGCCATCGGGACCGTTATCGACATCGAGCAGGATCGCGTCATAGCCAGCCCGGGCCGCGTCGATCAGCATGGCGACGTCATCCTTGACCAGCACCACGCGCGGATCGTCCAGGCAGCCCGCGGTCAACTGGCGCATCGGGCCGTGCGCCCAATCGATGATTTCCGGGACGATTTCGGCAACGGTCACCGCCGCATCGTCATCCAGAACGGCCAGCGCCGCGCGCAAGGTAAACCCCATCCCATAGCCGCCGATCAGCCATTCAGGCGCCGGGCGCGCCCCCAGCCGGGCGTGGGTCATCGTGGCCAGGGCTTCTTCCGATGCGCTGGCCCGCGTGCTCATCAATTCGTTGCGGGCCAGCAGGATCGTGAACTCGTCGCCGCGCTGCATCAGGCGCAGTTCCACGCCATCGGGCACGTGCGCGGTGCCGATCCAATCGTGCCCGAACATCGGATCGGTTGCGTCGATGCTGCGTGCTACTTTTTGCGGGCCTTGCGCGCGGCATAGCGCGCATCGCGGGCCGCCTTGCGTTCGGCTTCGGTCAGTTCGGGCTTGGCTTCGGCGGGCTGGGCCGCTTCGAGGCGTTCCTGCTGCTTGGCCAGTTTGGCGGCGCGCTGGGCTTCGCGTTCGGCTTGTGCGGCTTTACGCTTTTCAGCTTGCGCGGCTTCGCGCTGGGCGGCCTTGGCGGCGCGTTCGGCCTGCACGGCCGGGTCAAGCGCGGGCTTGGCCTGCAATTTTGCGAGCGCCTTCGCGCGGGCCGCGGCGGCGGCTGCCACCCTGTCGGCAAATCCTGGTTCTTTGTATCCTGCCATAAAACGTACTTGATCACTTCAACTTGAGAAAACAGGCACCGGGGAAAAGCGCGGCGCGCCGCCCGGTGTCACGTGAACATAAAGGGCAAAGGGCAGCGGGCTGGGTGCCCGCATCGGCCGATGGCGACTTTACCGGGACGCCGTTACCACGAAACGGCCCGCATTGGCCAGACGAACGCTCGATTGGGTTGATGCGCTGGCATTTGCGCCGTCATTGCGGTGTTCCCCGCGCGTTCAATTCGACCAATAGACGTATTCCTGATCCTTGTTCCACGGCGCGTTAAGCGGAACGTCGATGCGGATCGGGGCTTCCAGCAAGCCGGGCCACAGCGGCTTGGGCAGGCCTGCGTTCTGGGCATCGATCATTTGGCGCATGGCCGCAACCCGCCGGGGTTCGCGCGCGGCCAGGTTGACGCGCTCGGTAGGGTCGGTGGCCAGATCGAACAGCCAGGCCTTGTCGGGCCGCTTGGCCACTTGCAGCTTCCAGTTGCCGGCGCGCACCACCCGGTAATCGCCCGATCGCCAGAACGTGATCGTGCGTTGCCAGTGCGGATCGAACAGGTTGTGCCCATCGATCTGGCGATCGGTGGGCAGCGGGGCATGGGCCGCTGCGGCGATGGTGGCAAACAGATCGAGGTGCTGGGCCACATCGGTCCGCCGGGTGCCGGCGGCAATCGCGGCAGGCCAGCGCATCAGCAGCGGCACGCGGATCCCGCCTTCGAAGAACGTACCCTTGAACCCGCGATAGGGGGCGTTGCTATCGGGAATGCCGGTGTACCACGCGCCGCCGTTGTCGCTGGTGAAGACCACCAGCGTGTTCTGCTCCAGCCCGGTATCCTTAAGCTTGTGCAGCACATCGCCGATCCGCCGATCGAGCTGACGGATCATTGCGCCATAGACCCGCTGGGTGTGATCCTTGATCTGCGGCAGGGCATCAAAATCCGATTTCAGTGCCTGCAGCGGCGTGTGCGGCGCGTTGTAGGCCAGATACAGGAAGAACGGCCGGTTGCGGTTGGCATCGATCGCGGCCAGCGCATTGTCGGTGAAATAATCGGTCAGGTGGCCCGCTGGGCGGAACCGGGTGTCGTTCCCCCAGTGCACGGAATAGGGCAGGTTCGCCCACAGGAACCGATCGATCGGATCCCACGGCAACTTGGCGTTGACCACCTGCGGATCATTAGGGGGCATATACATCCCGGCACCCGCGCGTAGACCAAGGCTTTCATCAAAGCCTTGCGATGTGGGGCGCAGCGGCCGGGATTCGCCCAGGTGCCACTTGCCGATATGGATCGTGTGATAGCCGCGCGCCTGCAGCAGTTCGGGGATCATGATCTCATCATGCGGCACACCCATGTCGGGATAGGCTGGCAGATCGTGGTTCAGCTCCTTGTGGTAGATCACCGGATAGGGCGATGCGCCATCCCCATGGGCCAGATTTGGCGCAAAGGCTGCCGGAACCGCGGTGAATTCAAACCCGAAACGGGTGGGGTAACGCCCGGTCATCAGGGCCGCGCGCGATGGCGAGCAGGTGGCATTGGCGGCATAGCCATTGGCAAAGCTGACGCCGCGGCGCGCGATCGCATCGATATTGGGGGTGGGCACCGCGCCGCCGGCCACCCCGCCGCCATACAGGCTGATGTCGTTGATCCCCAGGTCATCCGCTACGATCAGGATGATGTTGGGCGGGCGTTTGGCCGCGGGTGTTGCTGGCTGCGCCGGGCCCTTGGCCAAGGCAACGGGATGATAGGGGGCGATCGGTTCGCGCAGCTGGGCGATCAAGCCGGGCAGGTACAGTTTGTAATGCTGGAACGTGGCATACCCCCCAGCGATCAACGCGGCCGCGATGCCAAGCCATGCCCGTTTTGTCATCAGCCGTCCTTCCCGCGTCGGCCGTAACAGGGCCGGTACAATCCGATTAAATTGACATTAATTGTGCCAAAACATATTTGCAAAGGCTAATCGATCTTGCCTCGGCCGGCGTTTGGCGCGAAAGATTCCGTGATGACTGAGGATTCCGGGATGACTGTTGCCAAAGCCCCGCGCGGGCGATCGGATCAGGCGCCGCTGGCCGATGGCCGGCGCGAACGCAGCCGCTCAAGCCGCTCGAAAATCGTGGCCGCCGTGGTTGAACTGGTCGGCAACGGCGATGTTGCGCCCAGCGCCGCGCGCGTGGCCGAAGTGGCGGGGGTGGGGCTGCGGTCGGTCTTCCGCCATTTTGACGATATGGACGCGCTGTACCGCGAAATGACCGAGGTGATCGAAGAGCGGGTCTTGCCGATCATCCTGCAGGCTCCGCTGGGCGCGACCTGGAAAGAGCGTCTGGCAGACATCGCCGAACGCCGGGCCAAAGTGTTCGAAACGATCCTGCCGTACCGGCTTTCCGCCAGTATCAAGCGCTTCCAATCGCCCTATCTGATGCAGGATTACCGCCGGATGTTGCGGCTGGAAGCCGAAATGGTCGAAGCGCACCTGCCGGCGGCGGTGAAGGCCGATGTGGCGGGCGCGCGCGGGCTGAACGTGATCCTTGGGTTCCAGACGTGGCGGTTGCTGCGCTATGATCAGGAGCTGCCGGTTGATGAAGCCCGCGCCGTTGTGCGGCGTTTGCTGGACGATGCGCTGGTGCGCTTGCCAGACGGCGAATGACGCGGGTCTGGGGCGTTATCGCGGCGATCGGCTTGCTGGCAGGCTGCCAGGCGCCGCCCCAAAAAGCGGCTGATGCCCATTCCGTACTGGCCTGCACGGGCCTTGCCGGAAATGCGATGGCATGGGTGCCCGGCGGCAGCTTCACCATGGGCGATGATCCGCAATACCCGGAAGAAGGGCCGCCGCGCACCGTGCGCGTGCAGGGCTTCTGGATTGATGTTCACGAATTGACCAACGCCGAATTCGCCGCTTTCGTGAACGCCACGGGATACCGCACGCTGGCCGAACGCACGCCCCCGCAATTGCCCGGCGCGCCGGCTGAAATGCGGGTGCCGGGATCGGCGGTGTTCAATGTGCCGACTGCGGATAACCCGGCGTGGTGGCGCTGGGTGGTGGGCGCGCAGTGGCGGCATCCGTCCGGAGCAGCGGAAAACATTACGGGCAAGCCGAACGATCCGGTGGTGCAAATCGCCTATCAGGATGCCCAGGCCTATGCCGCATGGGCCGGCAAACAGCTGCCAAGCGAGGCGCAGTGGGAATATGCCGCCCGCGCCGGGGCGGCGGCGCTGCCGGTTCCCATCGACGCCGCGGGCCAGCCGCAGGCCAATTTTTATCAGGGGGTGTTCCCGGTCAAGAACCTGGCAACCGACGGGTATATCGGCCGCGCCCCGGTGGGCTGTTTCAAGCCGAACGCGTTTGGCCTGTACGACATGATCGGCAATGTCTGGGAATGGACCAGCACCAGCGGCGCGCGGCCCGGCGCGGCTGAACCGGTCAACGTCATCAAGGGGGGATCGTATCTGTGCGCGACCAATTATTGCGCGCGCTATCGCCCGGCTGCCCGCCAGTTTCAGGAACGCGGGCTGGGAACCGACCACATCGGGTTCCGCTTGGTGGATGTGAAGCGCGCGCCGCCGCCATCCCGTTCGCCCACGTTGACCGCCACGCATTAATATGACACGTCGTGTGCCAATAATATCGACATCGCCACGGAGAGCTCCTTGAAAGTCCTGCGCACCCCGGATGCGGCCTTTGCCGCGATCACCGATTTCCCGTTCGCGCCCCGCTATGCGGAAATCACCGACGCGCAGGATGGCACCGCGCTGCGGGTCCATTACGTGGACGAAGGCCCGCGCGATGCGCCGGTGGTGTTGATGATGCATGGCGAACCTTCGTGGAGCTATCTTTACCGCCACATGATCGGCCCGGTGGCCCAAGCCGGCTTCCGGGTGCTGGCGCCCGATCTGATTGGCTTTGGCCGATCGGACAAGCCAGCCGCGAAAAGCGATTACAGCTATGCCCGCCACGTGACGTGGATGCGCAGCTGGATCGAGCAGCTTGATCTGCGCAACATCACGCTGGCGTGTCAGGATTGGGGTTCGCTGGTGGGCCTGCGGCTGGTGGCGGAAATGCCGGACCGGTTCGCGGGCGTGGTGCTGTCAAACGGCGGGCTTCCCGAAGGCGGTGAGCCGCCCCGCGCGTTCGCGATCTGGCGCGCTTTTTCAAAGTGGAGCCCGTTGTTCCCGATTGGCAAGATCGTCAATGCCGGTACCAAGCGCCAGCTCAGCCCGGCCGAAATTGCCGCCTATGACGCTCCGTTCCCCAACGCGAAATACAAGGCCGGTGCGCGGATTTTCCCATCGTTCGTGCCGTTCGAAAACAACGTTGCGCTGCCCGATCAGCGCAAGGCATGGGCCGTGTTCGAACGCTGGGACAAGCCGTTTCTGTGCTGCTTTTCGGATGGCGATCCGGTGACGCGCGGCGGCGAAGACCGGTTCATCGGGCGGGTTCCCGGCACCAAGGGGCAGGCCCACACCACTCTGAACGGCGGGCATTTCGTGCAGGAAGATGATCCGCAAGGGTTCGTGAAATGCATTCTGGAGGTGGTCGGGAAATGACCCTCAACTATGATCTCTATTGGTCGTTCCGTTCGCCTTACAGCTACTTCGTCACCAAGCGGCTGGTCGAACTGGAGCGCGATTACGATGTGCGCTGCAACGTGCGGGTGGTTTACCCGATCGCCGTGCGCCAGCCCGAATTCTTCGACAACAACGACCCGTTGTGGGTGCAATATTTCATGCGCGATATTTTCCGCTGTGCGCAGTTCCTGGGCCTGCCGTTTGGCTGGGCCAGCCCCGATCCGGTGGTGATGGACATGGCAACGCGGAAATACCCCAAAGAGCAGCCCTATATCTATCGGCTGACCCAGTTGGGGCAGGCCGCGACCGAAGCGGGCAAAGGGCTGGCGTTTCTGGACGAAGTCAGCGCGCTGATCTGGGGCGGGGCGGTGAAGGGCTGGCACGAAGGCGATCATCTGGCCCGTGCGGCCCAGCGCGCCGGGCTTGATCTGGCGCAGCTTGATGCGCAGATCGCCGCCGATCCCGATCCTTATGACAGCGCGATCAAGGTCAGTCAGGAGGCCCAGCGTGCAGGCGGGCATTATGGCGTGCCGCTGATGGTGTTCGATGGCGAACCGTTTTTCGGGCAAGACCGGTTCGATCAGTTCAAGTGGCGGCTGGAGCAGAAGGGGCTGCAGCGGCGCTGAAACCAGGTTACTTGCGCCGCCACCACGCCAGCGCGGCAAGCGCGGCCAGCAGGCCCAAAGCATAAGGCCACAGCGCCAGCAGGCGCGGCACCAGCAGCGTGCGCAAGGCGTTGGCGAAGATCTGCTTTGGCGCGGTATAGCCCGCGGGCATCGGCAAGACCCCGTTGGTTTTCGCAAAGGCCGCGTAATCGGCCTGCATCGCGGCAAACCGCTGTGGCTCTGCGCGGGACAGGTCGGTTACTTCGCCGGGATCGACCGTGATATTGTACAGCCGCCACTGCCCATCGCCATAGGGCGGCAGGTTCTTCACCAGCTTGTAATCGCCCTTGAACAACACCGCATTGCCGGACAGTTCATAGCCCAGCGGCTGGCCCGCCGGGTGAACCGCCGGCGCGGTGCCGGTCAGCATCGGGGCAAGGTTCAGCCCGATCATCGGTTCCACCTTGCGCCCGGCGAATGCGCCGGTTTGCGGGGCAATGTGCGCCAAGGCCAGCAGCGTCGGGGCAATATCGGTCACATGGGCAAAGCCGCTGGCCACGCTGCCGCTGCGCAAGGCCGGGTTGCCGGGCCACGCCACGATCAGCGGCACACGCAAGCCGCCCTCGCTGGCGGTGAATTTGTAACCCCGCAGCGGCGATGAAGCGGCGCTGGCAAACCCGGCGCCGATCGCGGTCAGCGATCCCGGGCGGCCTTGCTGGGCCAGGCTTTGGTCATAGTTCAGGCGCGCGTTCCACGCGGCAAACGCGCCCATGTCCATCGGATCGCTGGCTTCGGCGCCGTTATCCGACAGGAACACGAAGATCGTGTTGTCATAGGCGCCGATCACTTTGAGATGCGCGATCAGCCGGCCAACTTCGCGGTCCATCGCGGTAGCCATCGCGCCATAGGCGGCCATGGCGCCAGCGCGCTGGGCCTGTTCTGCGGGGCTAAGCCGGTGCCAATCCGCCGTGGTGCCCATTGTCACCATGCCCACGCCCGCGGGCATCACCCCTTTGGCGATGGCCCCGCTGCGGCGCGCGCCGCGCAGCGCGGTCCAGCCTGCGGTATAGCGCCCGGCATAGGCCGCCAGATCGGCGTCCGCGGCCTGCACCGGGATATGGTTGGCCAGAAAATTGACCGACGCGAAGAACGGCTTGCCGCTGGCGCGATCCGCATCGATGTAGTGGATCATCTTGTCGACGATGAAAGTCGATGAATAAAACTGGGCGGGTGGATGCGCGCGTTTCCCGTCCTCGCTCCAATCGGCATAATCGTAGAGCAGCAGGTTGGGCTTGTCCGCGAAGTTGTCCGCCCCCGATTGCGACAGGGCGAACGCATGGTCATAGCCGCGCGCGGTGGGCAGCGTGTCGGGGGTATGGCCCAGATGCCATTTTCCGGTCAGGTACGTGCGATAGCCCGCACCGCGCAATTGGTCCGCGATCGTGACAACGCGGTTGTTCAGATGCCCGTCATAGCCCGGCTTGCCCTGGTGTTCGGGAGGCATGGTTTCGGGCATGTTGCCCACCCCGGCGCGGTGGTTGATCACGCCCGTCTGCAACATCGCGCGGGTGGGGGAGCAGCTGCCCGCCACATGGAAGTTTGAAAAGCGCACTCCGCGGGCGGCCAAGGCATCGATGTTCGGCGTGGCGATTTCGCTGCCGAACGCGCCAACATCGGAAAAGCCCCAGTCATCGGCCAGCAGCACCACGATATTGGGGCGCGGCGGCGCGGGCACCCGCGCGCTGCCGGGGAGCGGCGCGATCAGGCACAGCGCCGCGGCGGTTGCGGCGGCGCGTTTCATGCCGGATTGCCCGCTGCTTGATTGTCCAGCAGCGGCGCCAGGCAGCCGGCGGCATCCAGCAGCGGATCGATCCGGGCGCGGGCAGCGGCCGGCAGCGCGGCGTGGCGCGCGCGCAAATCGGCCAGACATTTGACCTGATACTTGAACACGCCCTGGGTATAGGCCAGCCCCCGCGCGTTGAGGCTGAACGTATCTGCCCCAGCGGCAATCGCGGCGGCATTGGCCAGCAGGAACGGCAGATAGATTTCCCCGATCTGGCGCAGCAGCATGGTGATGATCGGTGCAAATGGGGCCTCGGGCGCGTCCCATTCGCCCTCGATGCCCGACATGTCATCGATGTGCAGCAGCCAGCGCAAGCTATAGGGATAATCGCGCCGCAGCATGGCTTCGGGGGTGGGATCGACCCCCAGTTGGGAAAGCTGCCCATACAGCGCGAATTCGGCGATGCTGGGGCGCGTGCCGAACAGGCAGTGGCGATCCACCACGTGCGTTTCCAGCGCGGCCAGCAGTTCGCGGGTGGCGCTTTCGATCAGCGGGAAGTTCGCGCGCGTACAGCCGACGATCGCCATCCGGCCCACCTGCCGGGCGCGGAACACTTCGGCATTGGCCTGGCTTTGCGCCAATCCGCCGCCCTTCAGCGCATCGAACGCCAGCCACCGGCTCATCTGCACCTGATCGACATCGTCCAGCCAGCGATAGCCGAACATGGCCTTCGTCACCCATTCATCGGCGAAATCTTCGATCAGGTGGGCCAGAAACGCGCGGGCCGGATCGGGCGGAATCACCGATCGGGCCGGGTGGCGCGCTTCAAGGTCATAGATCAGCGGGGTGGAATCGTTGTGAAACGTACCGTCGGGATATTCCAGCACGGGGATGACCGGCGCCTTGACCCGGGCCAGTGCATCGCGGCTGTCCGCGCCGTGCACCCACACATGTGCGATCCGGCGATAGCGCATCACGCCGCGCAGCTTGAGCGAATAGGGCGATCCCAGCGCGCCGTTGATCTTGTACATGGTCGCTCCCCCCGAGCGCGCCGATGTGGCTGCGCCATCGTCCGTTCTGGCTGCGGACAATGCCGAAACATTATGACATGTTCAATGCCATAATAATTTGCCGGCTTGACGCGGTGCGATCAATCGATATTTCGACAACTATCGAATCGTGGAGGCAATGATGCAGTCCGAAGTGGTGGTCCGCGCGCTGGGCGCCTTGGCGCAAGAGCATCGCCTGGCGGTGTTCCGCTTGCTGGTGCAGGCCGGGCCGGATGGCTTGCCGGCGGGCGCGCTCGCCGATGCGGTGGGGGTTCCGGCTTCGTCGATGAGCTTTCATCTGGCCCAGCTGGCCCATGCCGGTCTGGTTGGCCAGCGGCGGCAAAGCCGGTCGATCATCTATTCGGCGGATTATACCGCGATGAACGCGCTGATGGCCTACCTGACTGAAAATTGCTGCGGCGGCGAGGCGTGCGCGCCGGCTGCGGTGTGTTCTCCTGAAACTTTTACCGCACTGGATAAGGCAAGCTGATGTCCCCGCGACCGTTCACCGTACTGGTGCTGTGCACCGGAAATTCCGCGCGCTCGATTTTGGGTGAAGCGATCCTTGGCGTGCTGGGCGAAGGCCGCATTGCCGCATTCAGTGCGGGCAGCCAGCCCAAGGGCGCGGCGCACCCCGGTGCGCTGCGCCTGCTGGCGCGCCGTGGCATCGCTACGGCGGGCTTCCGATCGAAAAGCTGGAACGAATTTACCGGCCCCGCCGCCCCGCCGATCGATCTGGCGATCACCGTCTGCGGCAACGCCGCGGGCGAAGCCTGCCCGGTGTTCATGGGCGCGCCGCTGAAAGCGCATTGGGGCTTGCCGGACCCGGCCGATGTTTCGGGCGATGATGCCGTGGTGGATGCCGCATTCGAACGGACGTGGGATTTGCTGGAGATGCGGGTTCGCGCCTTGCTGGCGTTGCCGTTTGAAACCATGGACGCCAAGCAACTGGCCGCAGAACTGGGCCAGATCGGACAGATGGAAGGAGCCGCCTGATGGCGACGATTAACATGAATGAAATCACGCCGTCGCGCGCACGCCTTGCGTTTCTGGATCGCTACCTGACGGTGTGGATCTTTGCGGCGATGGCGCTGGGGATCGCGCTGGGTTCGCTGGTGCCTTCGGTTCCGGCGGGGCTGAACGCGATGTCGGTTGGCACCACCAGCATTCCCATCGCCATCGGCCTGATCCTGATGATGTTCCCGCCACTGGCCAAAGTGCGGTACGAGGAACTGGGGCAGGTGTTCCGCGATGTCCGGATGCTGGCGCTGTCGTTCGTGCTGTGCTGGATCATTGCCCCGGCCTTCATGTTCGCGCTGGCGGCGCTGCTGTTGCCTGATCGTCCGGAATACATGACCGGGTTGATCCTGATCGGCATCGCGCCGTGCATTGCGATGGTGCTGGTCTGGAACCAGCTGGCCAAGGGCAGCCCCGAATACGTTACCGGGCTGGTCGCGTTCAATTCGCTGTTCCAGATCCTGTTCTATGTCCCCTACGCGTGGTTTTACCTGACCGTTCTGCCGCCCGTGTTCGGGCTGGAAGCACACGTGGTGAACATCGATTTCACGATGATCGCCAAAGCCGTGCTGACGTATCTGGGCGTACCCTT
>JBJOPJ010000051.1:0-15190 GCA_046050825.1 Pseudomonadota bacterium | reverse complement strand
AAATGGATCGATCATTGATGCGCTGGTGGGCTGGCTGCCGTTCACCGAAGCCCAGTTGCATCGCATCTTTTTGGCGCTGATCCTGGGCGGCGCGCTGGTACTGGCCTGCGTGGTTGCCAGCTTCGCCGGGGTTCCCGCCATGGCGGAACAGCAAGTGGCGGTAATGGCGCACAATGCGGGGCTGGAAGTGCGCAACATTTCGGTGCGGGGCACGCAAAACCTCAGCAGCCTGAAGGTCTATGAATTGGCCCTGGCCGATAACCACCGGGCGATGCCGCTGCTCGATGTCGACGCTTTGCGCGCGCGGTTGCTGCAACTCTCGTGGGTGGAAGATGCCCGCGTATCGCGGCAATTGCCCGATACCCTGAAGATCGACATCGTCGAGCGCCAACCCGCAGCGGTTCTGCGCAAGGCTGACCGGCTGATGCTGATTGACGCGGCCGGGCACGAACTGGACGTTGTTTCCCCCGATGTGGCAAAGGGCAAGCTGGCGATTTCCGGGCTTGGCGCCGGTCAGCAAGTGCTGGCCCTGGCCGGGGTGCTGGACGCCGCACCGGCGCTTAAACCGCAAGTTGCCGAGGCCGAATGGGTGGGGAACCGCCGCTGGAACCTGACTTTCAAGACCGGACAGGTGCTGGCATTGCCCGAAGGGGATGGGCAATCGAAAAAGGCGCTGGTCACGTTCGCGCGGCTTGATGGGGTAAACCGCCTGCTGGGCGGGAAAGTGGCGGCATTCGATATGCGCGCACCCGATCGGATCTATCTGCGCGTGCCGGGCCGGACCGACGCGGTCGATCAGGGTTCGGCAAATTCGATGGCTGCGATTTCGGCCACCGGGGCGCCGCCAGAAACGGCGGCTGCGGCTGCAACCGGTGCGGCAAAGGCGGAGGAAAACTGATGGCTCCGCCGCGCATTTCCCGCACTTACGCTGCGGTCAACATCGGCTCGTTCCGCATTTCCGCCATGATCGCCGGGCTGTCCGAAACTGGCGAAATGATCGTGCTGGGTTCGGGCCACCGCGCCGCGCAAGGGATCAAGCGCGGCTATGTCACCGATATGCAGGCTGCGACTTATGCGGTGCGCGATGCCGTTGAACGTGCCGAAAAAATGGCCAACATCTCGGTCAAAAGCGTCTGGATCGGTGCTTCGGGCGCGGGGCTGGCCAGCCAGGTTGCCCAAGTTGAGGTCGATATTGGCGGGCGCCGGATCGAACAGGACGATATTGAGCAATTGCTGGTTGCCGCCCGGGATGTGATCCAGCCCGATGGGCGATCGGTGCTGCATGCCCAGCCAGCGCACTACACGCTTGATGGTGCAGATGGGGTGTCGGATCCCAAAGGCCTTCATGCCGAACGCCTGGGCGTGGATATTCACGTGATGCTGGCCGATGGGGCGCCCGTGCGCAACATCACCGAGGCCGTGCAGAACGCGCACCTTGAAGTTGAATCCGTGGTCGGGTCGCCGATTGCGGCGGGCTATGCTTGCCTGTCCGCCGAAGAGCGCGAACTGGGCGTGGCGCTGGTCGAATTCGGCGGCGAAGTGACGAATGTTTCGGTCTACGCCGCCGGGATGCTGCTCGGCCTGGTGACCATTCCGATGGGCTCGGGGGACATCACCGATGCCGTGGCCAGCGCGTTCGGGATCCGCCGGTTTCAGGCCGAACGGCTGAAATGCGTCCACGGATCGGCCATCGCTAGCCCGGCCGACCACCGCGAGATGATCCCGGTTAACGCCCCAGGTGAGGAAGGCACCGGCCCAGCCGCGCGCCATGCCGATGACAAGAACCGCGTTCCGCGCGCCGAACTGGTGTCGGTTATCACCGCCCAGCTTGGCCGGCTGATGGATGAAGTATCCAAAGCCTTGAAAGGGCTTGGCTTTACCGGGCAGCGCGGGCAACTCGTCGTGCTGACCGGCGGCGGTGCAGAGCTGGCTGGGCTGGCCGATTATGCGCAGGCCGCGCTGGGCCGGCCGGTGCGCATTGGCCGGCCGCAGTACCTGAAGGGCTTGCCCGAAGCGCACGCCACGCCCGGCTTCACGACTTTGGCGGGGCTGGTGCTGTACGCCGCTGCCGACCCGATTGATATTCGTGCGATCGGGTCCAGCCATGCGCCTTCGGCGCCGCGAACGTGGCTGGAATTGGTCGACCGGATCATCCGGGCGATCCGGGAATACTTCTAGGGGCCGGGCTAAATGTCGATCTCGGCCCAATTTCGGGTGGGGATTGTGGACAACACGGCTGGCACGCTTTGATTCGGCTATTCGGACGGTGCAAGAACCGTGCGATCTAAATCTATCAATCCGCGCTGCGGACAGGAGAGCGCAATGAGCATTAATATCGGACCGCCGGCTGTCGAGGAGCTGCGTCCCCGGATCACCGTGGTCGGGGTCGGCGGTGCCGGTGGAAACGCGATTGCCAACATGATTTCGGCGGGCATCGAAGGCGTGGACTTTGTCGTCGCCAATACCGATGCGCAGGCGCTGAACAATGCCGTGGCGGAACATCGCATCCAGCTGGGTTCGGAAATCACGCAGGGGCTGGGCGCGGGCGCCCGTCCTGAAGTGGGCAAGGCTGCCGCCGAAGAAAGCATGGATCTGATCGATCGCGCGCTGGACGGCGTCCATATGTGCTTCATCGCCGCGGGCATGGGCGGCGGCACCGGCACCGGGGCTGCACCCGTGATTGCCAAGGCCGCGCGCGACAA
Source organism: Pseudomonadota bacterium (assembly GCA_046050825.1). Taxonomy (GTDB): domain Bacteria; phylum Pseudomonadota; class Alphaproteobacteria; order Sphingomonadales; family Sphingomonadaceae; genus Novosphingobium. Next base: position 12,488 of record JBJOPJ010000051.1, on the reverse strand, counting down.
GGGCGTGCTGACCGTTGGCGTGGTGACCAAGCCGTTCCTGTTCGAAGGCACGCGCCGGATGCGCTCGGCCGAAGCCGGGATCGAAGAACTGCAGAAGCACGTCGATACGCTGATCGTGATCCCCAACCAGAACCTGTTCCTAGTGGCGAAGGCGGAAACCACCTTCAAGGAAGCATTCCAGCTGGCCGATGAAGTGCTGCAACAGGGCGTTCGCTCGATCACCGACCTGATGGTCATGCCGGGCCTGATCAACCTCGATTTTGCCGATGTCCGTTCGGTGATGGCCGAAATGGGCAAGGCGATGATGGGCACGGGCGAAGGCTCGGGCGAAAATCGCGCACTCGAAGCCGCGGAAAAGGCAATCGCCAACCCGCTGCTCGATGGCGTTTCGATGCAGGGCGCCAAGGGCGTCATCATTTCGATCATCGGCGGCGAGGATATGCGCCTGCTCGAAGTCGACGAAGCAGCGAACCACATTCGCGAGCTGGTCGATCCCAATGCGAACATCATCTGGGGCAGCGCCTTCAACCCGGACCTGCAAGGCAAGATTCGCGTTTCGGTGGTTGCCACCGGGATCGAGCAAAGCGCGGTTCAGGCCGAAGAGGCTTCGCGCCCGTTCTCGATGGGCACTTCGCGCGGCCCGCGGGCAACCACTATGGCGCCGCCGCCGGCCGAGCCGCTGTTCGATCGCGCGGCCGTGGCTGCGGCATCGCCCGAACCCCAGCCAGCCGCCCAACCCGAACCGATCGCTGCGCCCGAAACGGACGTGACGTCGGCGGGGGCTGATACGTGGGATGCCCCTGCCGCGACGGCCAGCGAAGCGGCCGACGCCAGCGATCCGCTGTTCCTCTCGCTTGAGGATGAGACGCCGGATGCCGCCGGTGACAGCACCGATGACGAATTTCTGCTGGATGCCTCGCGCCTGGCCGAAGAAGATCAGCCGGTTGCCTCGGACGGCCCGATGATGGGTCGGCGCCGCGATCTGGTTGCGGACTATGATGATGCTCCGCCGGCTTCGGCTGATGCGCTGTTTGGCGAAGAACCTGCCGTACCTGCCGCGCCTCGTGCGCCGCGCGTTGCCACTGGCGGCGCTACGCTGTTCGAACGGATGGCCAACCTTTCTCGTGGCGGCCGTCCGGCAGCCGGGGACGATGACGATGATGATGACGGCAATGGCCCGTCGATCAGCATCCCGCGCTTCCTGGGGCGGCAGAACAACCAATAAGCATAACGTTCCGGCCGCCCACCGTGGCGGCCGGAAATTTGTTTGGTGCGGTTCAGGCGTTTTGATGCGGTTCAGGCGGCGGGCCGCAATGCGGCGTCCGTTTGCCGAATCTGGTTGAAGGATAATCGCATGAGCCCTGTCCGTTTGCATCTGCGCCTGTCGCTTGGGGGCGCAGCCTTGCTGGGCGGGCTGTTTGCCTATGGCGCCCCGCTGTTGGCGCAGGGCAACCCGGCACCCACTGTCAGTCAGCCAGTGGTGCAAACCATTCCGGGCGGCGAAGGCATGAAGCTGAACGACGCGCTGGGGCGGTTGGCCAGGGATCCGCGCGACGTGCCGGCCTTGCTTGATGCGGGCCATGCTTCACTGGATTTGGGCGATGTTGATGCCGCGATCGGGTTTTACCAGCGCGCCAGTTCGCTGAGTGCCGGAAATGCCCACGCCAAGGCGGGATTGGCCGGTGCTTACGTGCTTAAGGGGGATCCGTTCAGCGCGATCCCGCTGTTCCGGGATGCTGAACGGACCGGGCCAATCGATGCCGCACGCTTGGCCGATCGCGGTCTGGCGTTTGATATGGTGGGCGATAACCTTACTGCCCAGCAGTATTACCGCCAGTCATTGGCCGAAGCGCCGAGTGACGAAACGGCGCGGCGCATGGCGCTTAGCCAGGCGATCGCCGGGGACCGCCGCGGCATGGAAACCACGCTTTCGCCGCTGCTGCAAAAGCAGGACAAGATCGCATGGCGCACGCGGGCTTTCGGGCTGGCGATCCTGGGGCAAGTTGACGAAGCTGAGGCCATTGCCCGCCAAAGCTTGCCAGCGGATCGGGCCAGCGCGATGAGCGCCTACTTGCGCTTCATGCCGCGATTGACCGCGTCGCAGCAGGCATCGGCTGGCAATCTGGGCCACTTCCCGCGCGCCGCTGAAATTGGCAGCGATGACCCCCGGGTTGCCCAATATGCCAAGCCCCGGCCCGCGCAATTGGCCGCAGCGTCTGCCGCCGCGGCAAGCCTGACCGGCAAGGGGCGCACCAAGGACAAGGCGGCGACGATCAATGCCGTTGCACCGGTTCGGGCGCTGGCCAAACCGGTTGAGGTAAAGCCGGCGGCATCCACCGCGATTGCTCCGGGCGAACCTTATGTGGGCAGGGATGTAACCACTACAAAGCTGCCGGTTCAGCCGGATTCCGCTCGGCCAGCCGCTGGGGTCGAACTTCCGCCGATCATCACCAATGCCCCGTCCCAGGTGGCGCAAGCCGTGCTGCCGCCGGCCCCATTGCCAGTCCCGCAACCGGAAGCGGCACCTGCACCTGCACCTGCACCGGCACTGGCACCAGTGGCGCCGCAACCGGTCGCTCCGGCGCCGGCCAAGAGCCTCAGCCTGGAAGACGTATTCGCCGATTTCAGCCCGCCCAGCCGCGAGGCAGAGCCGCAGGCTGGCGCGGTCGATCTGCGCAAGCTGGCGGTTGGCGCTGCTACACGGCCCGCTGCCGCCAAAAACGAAGTAGCGGCCGACCTTGCGGGCAAGGACGCCAAAGCCAAAGCCGCGAAGGACGCCAAGGCCGCGCTGGCGGCGGCAGACTGCGATCCGGTGCCCGCCGCCAAGGGTAAGGCGGCGGCAAAGGGTAAAGCCAACAGCAAGGCCCAGGGTAAAGCTGCCAAACAGGCCAAGTCCGGTTCAACCCAGTGCAAGGATGGCAAACAGGCCAAGCAGCCAACCCATCCCAGCCGGATTTGGGTGCAAGTGGCCGCGGGCAAGAACAAGAAGGCGCTGGCGTTTGATTGGCGCCGCTTCCTCAAGGAAGATCCCCGCACCTTCAAGGGGCGCACTGGCTATACGGCCGCATGGGGGGCGACCAACCGCTTGCTGACCGGTCCGTTCGATAGCGAAGCATCCGCCAATGCCTATATCGCCAAGCTGAAGAAGGCGGGGATCGATGATGCGTTCATCTGGAACAGTCCAGCGGGGCAAGTGGTCGATACGTTACCGTGAATGGGGTGGGATGCCGTGAATGGGGTGAGATGATCGTCCGCAGCAGCCGGGCTGTCTAAGTATTAGCCACGATCCACCCCTTTTCCACACCTTGTAAACAGACTTGTCGAGTTTTGCGCAGCCGCGCGCAGGCTGGTCATTGTCCCCAAGGCCCTTGCCGACGCATCCAGCATGGCGAAGCGCACAAGGGCGCTGCAAACCGGACAGGACAGGTCGTGGACCGCATGATGCAGGGCAGTCGTGATTTCGAGCGGGACGACGACGCCGCACCGGTCGATATGCTCGCTTCGTTGTTCGAAGCGCGCGGCTGGCCGTGCGAATTCGTTGGCGAGGACGAGATTTCCGGCGAAATCAAGGGCAGCTGGGCTACCTACACGGTGCGTGGCATCTGGCGGCGCGAGGACCACGTCCTGCAATTGCTGTGCCTCCCCGATATCCGCGTGCCGGATGACAAGCGCGCGGCGGTGCATGAACTGCTGGCCATGGTTAACGAGCAGCTGTGGGTCGGACACTTCGATATGTGGTCGAACGGCGGCGTGCTGCTGTATCGCCACGGGCTGCTGCTGGGCGATGAAGGCCTGCTCAGCCTGGTTCAGGCCCAAGTCGCGGTTGAGGCTGCGGTGGAAGAGTGTGACCGGTTCTATCCCGCGTTCCAGTTCGTGCTGTGGGGCGATAAGACCCCCACCGAAGCTTTGGCCAGCGCGCTGGTCGATGCTGCCGGCGAGGCCTGACGCAAGCGGTTTCAGGCCTAGCCACCGGCGCGGCGCGGCGATAGGGAAGGGCTGACAGGAGCCTTCCCATGACTTTCAATTCGATGCTCATTTTCGGTTGCGGCAACATGGGCGGCGCCATGCTGGCCGGTTGGCTGGCGGGCGGAATTGCGCCGCAAGCCTTCACCGTGGTCGATCCCTTTCTGCCCGAGGCTCCGGCCGGGGTGCGGTTGCTGCGCGAATTGCCCGCAACCGGCAGCTTCGATGCCGTGCTGCTGGGCGTCAAGCCGCAGCTGCTGGATGATGTGGCGCCGGTGCTGGCGCCGTTGCTGGGGGCCGAAACGGTCCTGTTTTCGATCCTGGCGGGGGTGGAACTGGATAGTCTGGCCGCCCGGTTTGGCGGGGCCGGCGCGCTGGTCCGGATTATGCCGAACCTTGCCGCAGCGATCGGAAAATCCCCGATTGCGCTGTTCGATCGCGGGTTGGACGATGCTGGCCGCCAGGCGGTTACCGCGCTGATGGCGCCGCTCGGCACGCCCGAATGGCTGGCCGCCGAAGCCGAATTCGATCTGGTAACCGCGCTGGCCGGATGCGGCCCGGGGTTTGTCTATCGGTTCATCGATGCGCTGGCGGTGGGTGCTGCCGCGCTGGGCCTCGATCCCGCGCAGGCCGAGCGGCTGGCGGTGGCAACGGTGGAAGGTGCCGCGCAATTGGCGGCCGCATCCCCACATTCGCCGGCCGAACTGGCCCGGCGTGTCGCCAGTCCGGGGGGTAGCACGCAGAAAGGGCTGGATGTGCTGGATGCCGATCGTGCGCTGTTGCGGCTGATCGAAGCGACCTTGCGCGCATCGCGTGATCGCAACGCGGAAATGGCCGCGGCGGCACGCGGCTGAAATACGGTTACAATTTGCGACGAACGGCTGTCCGGTTTCGCTTGAAAGTGGATCGGATCGGCCCGATATTCATGACATCGCTCCAATCGCGGGGCGGACAAGGAGTTATTCTGATGGCTGACTGGAATGATCGGCAGCCCACCGGCACGGGTTTTGGTGCCGCGCCTTCGTTTCGCAGTGCATCGGCCGGCGTTGCCGCGCGCGATGAAGGGCTGCGCCGCCACATGCTGGCGATTTATAACTACATGGCTTCGGGCGTGTTGCTCTCGGGCATTGTGGCGCTGCTGTTCGCGCGCTCGGGCATGGCCGCGCAAGTGTTGGGCTCGCCGCTTGGCTGGGTGATCCAGCTGGCGCCGCTCGGCTTTGTGCTGGCGATGAGCTTCGGCCTCAACCGGATGAAAACATCGACCCTGCAGATGCTGTTCTGGGCGTTCGCCGGGGTCATGGGGCTTTCGCTTTCGGCGATTTTCCTGATTTACACCGGCGGTTCGATTGCGGTGGCGTTCTTCGCTACGGCCGCATCGTTCGCGGGCCTCAGCCTCTATGGCTATACCACGGGCCGCGATCTGACCGGGATGGGCACGTTCCTGCTGATGGGCCTGATCGGCCTGCTGGTGGCGTCGCTGCTTAACATCTGGCTGCAATCGCCGGGGCTGTACTGGGCCACCAGCGTGATCGGCGTACTGATCTTCGCCGGCCTGACCGCGTATGACACCCAGAAGCTGAAGGAACAGTACCACTACGTTGCCGGCACCGATTTTGCGGGCAAGGCCGTGGTGATGGGGGCGCTGAACCTCTATCTCGATTTCATCAACATGTTCCTTTACCTGCTGCGCTTCCTTGGCGATCGCCGCTGATCGCCTAACAGCAACGCATTATCGTGCCCGGGCCGCTTTGTGGTGGCCCGGGCATTTTCTTTAAGTGGCATTGGGGGTAGTATCGCCGCGCGCCATGGCTGATGCCGATCGGGCGTGATCCGCCCGCACGTATCCAAGGGAAAGCAACACAATGAGTTCGCAGCTATGCAGAACGATCATGGCCGGCGCTGTTGCTGCCGTGCTGGGTGCCCTTGCCGCATGTAGCCCCAAACCGCCGCCCCCGCCGCCACCCCCGCCGCCCGTGGTGGTGGTTATCCCGCCGCGGCCGATGCCGCCGCTGGGTGCCGCAGCCGGGTTCTTTGTGCCGCCGGTTGGCAGCGATGGCATCCGCCAGACGGTCAACGCGCATGCTTCCCCGGCGCAGAGCGTGTGGAATTTGCGTTCGGCCTATAACGTCGCGGCGCTCAACTGCCTGTCAGCCGAACATGGTGAAATCTTGGGGGGCTACAAGGCGTTCCTCAAGGTTCACAAAAAAGGCCTGGCCGCCACCAACAAGGCGATCGATGCCGAGTTTCGCCAGAAATATGGCACCGCCTTTGTTCGCCCGCGTGAAGCGTACATGACCCAAGTCTACAATTATTACGCCTTTCCGCCCACGCTGAAGAACTTTTGCGATGCGGCGCTGGTGATGGCGCGTGGGTCTGCCACGGTGAAGCCGGCTGAACTGACCGCCTTTGCCGCGCGTAATCTTGCCGTGCTGGACGGGGTGTTTGAAAACTTCTTCCGCAGCTATGAACAATACCGGGCCGCCGCCGCGGGCTGGGACGCGAAATATGCGCCGGGCGCAATCTTGCCGCCGCAACAGGCACAGCAGCAAGGCGGGGCCTTGGCTGCCCCGGTGGCGCATTGAACATGGCCACTGCAATTTAGTTCTTTCATGGGGGCTGCCTCTTCGCTAAGGGGACGGCTCTCGCGGGCGGCGAGTTTCCGTCCGCACTCGCACTGGAACGGGGCCGTAGCTCAGATGGGAGAGCGCGTCGTTCGCAATGACGAGGTCAGGGGTTCGATCCCCCTCGGCTCCACCAGTAGCGAATTCCTTTCCTGACGTGGTACGCTGTTCGTCGCTGACCACATACGCGACACTTCAAAACCATGCATTTTCTCGATCAGGCCAAAATTTACATTCGCGCTGGTGCCGGTGGCCCTGGCGCTGTTTCGTTTCGGCGCGAAAAGTACGTTGAATATGGCGGTCCCGATGGCGGGAACGGCGGCAAGGGCGGCGATATCATTTTCGAAGCGGTGGCCGGCCTCAACACGCTGATCGATTTCCGCTATACCCAGCACTTCAAGGCGCAGCGCGGCGTTCACGGATCGGGCAAGAACCGCAATGGCGCGGCCGGGCGCGATCTGGTGATCAAGGTGCCGGTGGGCACACAGGTACTGGACGATGACCGCGAAACCGTGCTGGCCGATCTGACCGAAGCCGGCCAGCGCATAACCTTGCTGGAAGGCGGGATGGGCGGGCGCGGCAACGCCAGCTACAAGACCAGCACCAATCGCGCGCCCCGCCAGCACCAGCCCGGCATGCCGGCGGAAGAGCTGTGGGTGTGGCTGCGCCTGAAGCTGCTGGCCGATGTGGGTCTGGTCGGGCTGCCCAATGCGGGCAAGTCGACCTTCATCAACCAGATCACCAACACCAAAGCCAAAGTGGGCGATTATGCGTTCACCACGCTGCGCCCGCAGCTGGGCGTGGTGCGCCACAAAAACCGCGAATTCGTGCTGGCCGACATCCCCGGCCTGATCGCGGGGGCGGCCGAAGGCGCAGGCGTTGGCGACCGGTTCCTTGGCCATATCGAGCGCTGCCGCGTGTTGATCCACCTGATCGATGTGAACGGCACCGATCCGGCCGAAGCTTTGGAAATCGTTGAGGATGAACTGGCGGCTTACGGCGAAGGGCTGGATGAAAAGCCGCGCCTGATCGCGCTCAACAAGATCGATCTGGTCGACAAGGAACTGGTTGATGCGTTCATCGCCGAACTGAAGCAGGCCGGGGCCGAGCGCGTGTTCCCGATTTCCGGCGCCACGGGCAAGGGGCTGGATGCCTTGCTGGATGCGGCGCTGGAATACCTTCCGGCCGCGACGATCACCGAACGCCCCGATGGCGAACGCGAGGAAGACGACGACACGCCATGGTCGCCGGTTTGATGGCTACTTGAAGCAAAAAACTTGCGACATTGCCGCCATTCGCTAATCCCACGGCGATGAAGATCGCCAGTCTTTCCAACCTTGCCGATGCCGCCACTTGTCCCCGCTTGGTGATCAAGGTGGGGTCATCGCTGCTGGTCGGCCGGGATGGCTTGCGCCGGGAATGGCTTGAAGGGCTGGTTGCGGAAATCGCCGCCGCGCGCGGGCGCGGGCAGGATGTGATCGTGGTTTCTTCGGGCGCGATTGCGCTGGGCGCCGCCACGCTGGGTCTGGACAAGGGCGGGCGCGGCAGCCTGGCCGATGCGCAGGCCGCGGCCGCCGTGGGCCAGATCGCGCTATCCGGGCTGTGGGCCGCGCTGCTGGCCAAGCATGGCCTGACCGCGGCCCAATTGCTGCTGACGCTGGAAGATCTTGAGGATCGCCGCCGCTACCTGAACGCCACGGCCACGCTGACCCGCCTGCTGGATGCCGGCGCGGTGCCGGTCATCAACGAGAACGACAGCGTTGCCACGCAGGAAATCCGCTTTGGCGACAATGACCGACTGGCCGCCCGCGTGGCGCAGGCGGCGCGGGCCGATGCGGTGTTGCTGCTGTCCGATGTGGATGGCCTGTTCGATCGCAATCCGGCCGATCCCGCCGCCCAGCGGCTGGCCGAAGTGCGCGGCGTTACCGCTGAAATTCACGCCATGGCCACCGGCGGTTCGTCGTCTGGCATGGGTTCGGGCGGGATGACGTCCAAGCTGCAGGCGGCCGAAATTGCCGAGCGTGCGGGCATTGCGCTGGCCATTGCCAGCGGGCTGCACGATGCGCCGATCGCGCGGGCCTGCCAGCAGGGCATAGGCACGCTGTTTCTGCCCAAGGGCGTTCGCGGCGGCAAGGATGCCGCACGCAAGGCGTGGCTGGGCGGCCGTTTGCGGCTGCGGGGCGCGCTGATTGTCGATGCGGGCGCGGCGCGGGCGCTGGCCCAGGGGGGCAGCCTGCTGGCCGCTGGCGTCACCGCGGTCGAGGGTGAATTTCAGCGCGGCGATGCCGTGGCGATCCGCGGCGCTGATGGCGGGGCGCTCGCGCATGGCCTGGCCGAATATGATGCGCTGGAATGCGCCCGGCTGATCGGCACCCAATCGGCCCAGCAGGCCGCATTGCTGGGCTATGCCCCGCGTTCCGCCGTGGTTCACCGCGATCAGATGGTCCTGTTGTGATCATCGCCGTTACCGGGGCGACCGGGTTTGTCGGGCAGGCGCTGCTTGACCGGGCCGAGCAGGCCGGGATCACGATCCGCGCGCTGACCCGCCGTCCGCAGGAACCGCGCGCGGGGGTGGAATGGATCATGGGCGATTTGCAGGCCCACGCCGCGCTGCGCGAACTGGCGCGCGGGGCGGCGGCGCTGGTCCACGTGGCGGGCGTGGTCAACGCCCCCGATCCGGCTGGGTTCGAAGCCGGCAACGTGGCCGGAACGCACAGCGTGATCGAAGCTGCGCGAAGCGAAGGGGTGCAGCGGCTGGTGTGCGTTTCATCGCTTTCGGCGCGCGAACCCGGCCTTTCGACTTATGGCGCATCCAAGGCGCGGGCCGAGCAATTGGTCACGGCCAGCGGGCTGGATTGGACGATCGTCCGCCCGCCGGCGATTTACGGCCCGCGTGATACGGAAATGTTTGAAATGTTCCGCATCGCCCGCTGGGGCTTGATGCCGATGCCGCCCAGCGAAGGCCGCGCATCGCTGATCCATGTCGATGATCTGGCCCGGCTGCTGCTGGCGCTGCTGCCGGGCGGCCAAGGGATCAGCCAGCAAGTGTTCGAGCCGGACGATGGCCGCGATGGCGGGTGGAGCCATTATGAGCTGGCCCGCGCGATCGGCTGGGCCATGGGGCGCCGTCCGTGGGTGGTCCACCTGTCGCGCGCTTCGCTGGAGCGCGCCGCACGGGCGGATCGGTTCCTGCGCCGTGATCGGGCCAAACTGACGCCGGACCGGGTCGGTTATATGGCGCACCCCGATTGGGTGGTCAGCGCGGATGCTCGACCGCCGGAAGGCCTATGGCAACCGCAAGTGCCCACATTCGAGGGCCTGAAGGCCACCGCGCAGTGGTATCGCGACAATCGCTGGATCTGATCAGAACGCCGGATCGTAGCCGGGGGGCAGATCGCTGACCGTTTCGGCAGCGCCATCGACGTGGATGCCGCATTCGGTCTTGTCCCAGCCGCGCCAGCGCCCCGCGCGCGGGTCTTCGCCGGCGGCCACTTTGCTGGTGCAGGGCGAACAGCCGATCGAGGGATAGCCTTGCGCCACCAGCGGGTGCGGGGGCAGGCCGGTGGCGGCAAAGTAAGTTTCGATCTGATCGGTTGACCAATCGGCCAGCGGGTTGACCTTGAGCCGGCCGGCCGCATCGGTGGTGTCGATTTCGAACCGGGCCAGGCCGGCACGGGTCGCACTTTGAAAGCCTTTGCGCCCGGTGAAGCTGGCGTCAAACCCGGCCAGCGCCTTGGCCAGCGGCTGGACTTTGCGAATTTCGCAGCACCCATCGGGATCGTAGGACCACCGCAGCCCGTTTTCATCGCGGGCGGCGATCTCGTCGGCTTGGGGCGTCAGGTTGATCAGGTTGGTCAGCCCGATCCGGGCGACCAGTTCATCGCGGTAGGCCAGCGTTTCGGGGAAATGCTTGCCCGTATCGAGGAACAGCACCGGCACCGCGCGGTCGATGCTGGCAATCAGGTGCAGCAGCACCGCGCTTTCCGCGCCGAAGCTGGAAACCGAGGCGATCCGCCCCGCCAGCCCGTGCGCCAGCACCGCTTCCAGCATCTCGTGCGTCGCCACCCCGGCGAAGCGCGCGTTAAGCGCCTCCGCATCGGCCGCGGTGAAACGCGGTGCGGTGTCGAGCCGGTCGATGCTGCGGGCTGCTTCAGCCATGCCGTTTGGCCCAGACCGGGGCGCGGCCATCGGTGGTGGGCTGATAGACTTCGCCATAGCGGCCAAACGCGGCATCGGCATCGGCCGGGTCCAGCGCGGCATCGGGGGCAAAGGCATCGAAGCCGCAGCGGCGCATATAGGCCAGCTGATCGACCAGCACTTCGCCCACCGCGCGCAGTTCGCCATTATAGCCGGCTTCGCGCAGGATGCGGGCGGCGGAATAGCCGCGCCCATCACCGAACACCGGGAAGTTCACTTCGACCAGCCGGATACGATCAAGGTGCGGCACCAGATCGCGGGCATCGTCGCCCGGTTCAAGCCGGACGGCGGCAGCGTTGGTCTGTTGTCCGAACGCGTCAACCGTAACGCCGGGATCGGCCACGGGTTCGTCGCTGCGGAACCGGAACTGGACTTCAACCATAGATCGCCTCCTTGAACGGGGCCATGCCGATGCGGCGGTAGGTGTCGAGGAAGCGTTCGCCATCCTCGCGCTGCGCCAGATAGAAATCGGTCGCGCGTTCGACGGCGCCAACGATCCCGTCCTCGTCAAAGCCGGGGCCGGTGATCGTGCCCAGCGAGGTGTCGGCGGCTTCGCTGCCACCCAGCAACAGCTGGTAGTTTTCAACGCCCTTGCGATCGACGCCCAGGATGCCGATGTGGCCGGCGTGGTGATGGCCGCAGGCATTGATGCAGCCCGAAATCTTGAGCTTCAGCTCGCCGATTTCCTGCTCCTTGGCCGCCATGCGCTGCGAAATCTTCTGCGCCACCGGGATCGAGCGGGCATTGGCCAGCGTGCAGTAATCCAGCCCCGGACAGGCGATGATATCGCCGATCCGGTCGATGTTCGCAGTCGACAGGCCGTTGGCGTCCAGCACCTGCCACAGGGCGTAGAGATCCGCCTGCTTCACGTGCGGCAGCACGATGTTCTGGGTGTGGGTGACGCGCAGTTCATCGAAGCTGTATTGCAGCGCCAGATCGGCCATCAGGCGGATCTGATCGGCGCTGGCATCGCCCGGAATGCCGCCCGCCGGCTTGAGGCTGATGTTGACGATCGCATAGCCCGGCTGCTTGTGGGGATGCGTGTTGCGATCCACCCACAGCGCGAAATCCGGGTCAGAACGGTCGATTGCAGCAGGTGCGCCGGCTTCGAATGCGGGGTCGGTGAAGAAGCCCTTGATTCGTTCCAGTTCGGCCAGCGGGGGTTCGACCCCCTGGGTGAGCAAGTGGGCGAATTCTGCTTCGACCTGGCGGGTGTATTCGTCCTTGCCCAGTTCGTGGACCAGGATCTTGATCCGCGCCTTGTACTTGTTGTCGCGGCGGCCATGGCGATTGTAAACGCGCAGGCACGCTTCCGAATAAGTGATCATCTGATCGATCGGCACGAATGCGTTGATGCACGGCGCGATCATCGGGGTACGGCCCATGCCGCCGCCAACGTAGAACGCGGCGCCGATTTCGCCGGCGGCATTCTTGACGATTTCGATGCCGATGTCGTGCAGGCGCATCGCCGCGCGGTCGGTTTCGCTGGCGATCACCGCCATTTTGAACTTGCGCGGCAGGAAGCTGAATTCCGGGTGGAACGTGCTCCACTGACGAATCAGTTCGGCGTAAGGGCGCGGATCGATCACTTCGTCGGCTGCGGCCCCGGCATATTGATCCGACGTGGTGTTGCGGATGCAGTTGCCGCTGGTCTGGATAGCGTGCATTTCCACGCTGGCCAGATCGGCCAGGATATCGGGCGCGTCT
>JBJOPJ010000050.1:0-15251 GCA_046050825.1 Pseudomonadota bacterium | reverse complement strand
AAAATTAGGATCGAAGGCGTCCAGAAATCTAGGGGCTATTCAGTGCGGGTCTGGGGGCAGCCATTTATATTGTCGCTGTCGCTGCGCTCACCGAAAATGCCAAGATATTATAGCGCTGCTGGATATTCGGCATATTCGAGCTGTTTATGAGCCCTTGTGACTTCCTTAAGCTTCCCTTCCGCCCAGCTCTACTGAGCGGTGGGGAGATATTCCGGCTGTGAAGGCAGGGTGATCGTGCCTCGCGATCTGTTCGCGGCCTTGGCCAACATGGGGGCGGAGAGAATGTCTGCCAAAATGAGCTGTAGCGATCTGCGCCGTGAAAGCTCAATATCCCATCCCTTGGTTCGACAGATACATTGGCTACCGGGCAGGAAGACCTTGCAAAACACCCGTGCCAATTTTTTAGCGCTGTCTTGCCCGAACCTCGCCTAGCAAAAGCATCTTTATATCCCCCCTGGCCCTAACGCTGTGAAACAACAGGTAGCTAGCCAGGAATGGCATTCCACCGGCAAAAATAAACAAGCCGAAAGCTATCCCAACGAGCGTGAAGTGATGACGCCAAGCCAACCACAGCCCACCCAGCATCAGAAAGGAGAAGAAATCGGCGTTGAACTGTCCTGGCCAGCTCATTTGGGCCATGTCACCGAAAAACACCGGCAGAAGATTAAGGCCATGATTGGCGACGGTCGCAGCGGTATAGCTGATGATGAGGATGGCAGTCAGCACCAGGTAAATTCGAAATAGCGTCATCCGCCTCTCCAATTTGCTAGATATCCAGTGGTGCTAAAGAGGCTTGGGGGCAAAGCTGCCCCCAAGCCTCAGCGCCTGCCTTAGTTGCCCCCGAGGCCGGCGATATCGTTCTTGATGGCGTTAAGCACACGAATTGCCACAATGGTGGCCACGCCACCTGCGGCAGCAAGCGCAATGTTTGTCGCGATTTGCCCAAGCTGCGTTCCGACATGCGGAATGAGTGTAAGTGCAGCAGAAACCGCTGGCATAACCAGAACAGTCAGGATGAGCTGTGTTGCAGCATCCTCAGCATAAGCAAGGCCTGCGATCAGGCCCAAGACTACAAGTACCAATGCAGCATCAAGATTGGGTATTGAGACAAATCCGGCAACAACCGCCAGAACAAGTGCCAACGCGCGAGCGAGGCCTGCAGCTTTGCTAACCATAATTCCCCCTAATCTTATTCTCATTCCGGGCATCACGCGCCCGAGGGAAGGTTACACATTGCTGCACTATGCTGCAATTTTTATGCTGCGCGGTAAGACGTTGTTATAAATTAATAAATATTAATTATAGGGCATAATACATAACCGCGAATTAGCTCGTTTCGAGAGATTTTAGTTTATGGAATTAACCGCCCTTCGAAGATCACCCGCTCGATCGTGAGGTCGCGCAAGCGGGCGGCGCCGGCTTGGAACGGATCCTGATCGAGCACGACGAAGTCGGCGCGTTTGCCCGGCGCGATCGAACCCACCAGATGGTCCATGCCGATCACCTGCGCGGCCTCGATGGTAATCGCGCGCAGCGCCTTGGCCAGGCTGATGCGCTCTTCCGGGGCTTTGACATGTCCCTCGATCGTGATGCGATTGGCCGCGATCCATGCCAGATAGAGCGGGTCGATCGGGGCCATGTTGAAATCGCTGTGCAAGCCCAGCGGCACGCCTTTCGCCTCCAGCGAACCCAGCCGGTTCATCACCGCCGCGCGATCAACGCCCAGGCCATGCGCGGCATAGGCATCCCCCAGCACCCGGATGTAGTTAGGCTGGGCCGATACCATCAGACCCATCTGCGCAATCCGCCGGTTCTGGGCTTCGGTGGAATACCCCAGATGCTCCAGTGTGATGCTCTGGCCGCGCCGCGGCGCCAAAGCCGCCAAGCCATCGAGCACGACGTCCAGCCCTTCGTCTCCGTTGACGTGGATGTGGAAGTGGAACCCTGCCTCCCAAAAGCGGGCAAACTGCGCGTCCAGTTCGGCCGGTTCGGTCAGCCACTTGCCGATATGGCCATCGGTATACCCTGGCGTGCCCATCCGCATGTTCTGCGCGAAAAACGCCCCATCCGCCAAAAACTTGACCCGGCGATCAACCCGCACGTGCGGGGATGCATACTTGGCCTTCACGCCATCGAGCCATTGGGCCAGATTGACACCGGCAGGGACTTGCCCGGCGATCGGCATAAGCATGACCCGCGCCGCAGCTGCCGGCCCTTCGAACGCGGCCCTGATCAAGCCGGCTTCAGCATCAAACCCGGCAAAGATCCCGGTGGCCATATCCGACACCGTAGTAACCCCGCGAGCGGTCATCATTTGCTGCATCAGACCAATGCCGCGCCGCACGCGCTCCGGCGCAAAGATGACCGGACGCAGCTTGGCCAAGCCGATCGCCAGCGCGGTTTCCGAAAAGATGCCGCGATCAAGATCAGCGTGGGCGGGATCGGCCTTCACTGCCGCAAGGGCCGCGTCCAACTCCGTTTGCCCGGAAAGGCCCCAAACCTTCAGCATCGCGGTGTTGACGATCAGTTCGTGAAAACTGCGCTGCCAGACCACGACCGGGCGCTCTGGCGCCAACTGATCCAGCTCACGGCGATCCAGCGGGCCGTGAAACAGCTCGTGATAGCCCCAACAGATGAAAGGGTCGGCAGGGGACTGCGCCAAAAGTGCGGTAAAGCGCTGGCGCCAGGCGGCAGGGGTGCGGCAGCCGGGGAAGTTTCCGGTCGGCAACTGCCAATCGTCCGGTGCAATGAACGGAAGATTGAGCATCACCGCCGCCTGCATCGGATGGACGTGCGGATCGATCAGCCCGGGCATCAGCACTTTGCCGGCGAACTGCCGGTCGATCACCACTTCCCGGCCAACTGTCCACGGCGCAAGCTCGGCGATGGAATTGGCCACGCCCAAGATCGCCCCATCCGCCACCGCCGCAAAGCGTGCCGAGGGGAACGACGGCTCCATGGTCACTATTCGGGCCGCTTCGAAAACCGTAACACGCGTCGGCCCCGCAGCCCTGGCCAACGACGGAACGGAAAGAACGCCTGCAGAAATGAGCTGCAGCGAACTGCGCCGTGAAAGCTTCAATGTCCCCTCCCGAATAAGCCAGTCTTAGTGGCTACCTTGCAGGCACCTTTTGCCAAACGCCTGCGGACTTCGAACTGCCCCCAATTGGTCGAGGGCAGCAATTCCATAATAATTGTTGCGCGACACTGAGTGCACAACGGCAATGCGCATCGCCGACGGATAAGCTCGAGATGCCCGCGCTCGCTAGGGCAGTTCAATTCAAGCTAAGATCCCAGTTTGCCGGTCTCATTTTCTTACCAATCCGCGACAATCCGCTGCCCGACGGGCTCCGTATCTTCTAATTGGCCGTTGGAAACGGCAAGCTTCCCAGCGACAAGGACATATCGAATACCGACCGGGCGTTCAAACGGCCTTCCATACGTAGCTTTTTCCTCGACAGATGTTGGGTCGAAAGCAACAATATCAGCGTCCATGCCAATGCGTATACGCCCCTTACGCTTGAACGCTGGCGCAACATGCTCAAGCCATTGAGCTTGGTGCAAGCTCGTTCTTGCAATCGCAGCTGGAAGCGAGAGGATACCCTCAATGCGCACATATTGACCGAGAAAACGGGAAAAAGTGCCTGACAGATTCGGACTGCTAAGCCTGCGCTCTTCAAATGCGGGCGTCGCATCCGATACGACCATTATCTTTGGCCATCGCAGCGCCGTGCGAATCCATTCTTCACTTACGTAGTGATGGTTGACCATGCCGCCGGGTTGCTCCCGGCGATAACGGTGAAAGGACTCCTCAGTCAGCCACTCGCCGGTTGCCGTCCATTGGACGTCTGAATATGAAATTTTAAAGATCGACTGCCAATCCCGATCGAACACGGCAGCGGAGATCGCCGTGCCACCTGCAGCGTATGTTAACGTTTCAGCTGAGATGCGCGCGCCTCGCGCATTGGCTGCGTCGATCTTCGCCAACCAGTTATCTACGCCCTGCATGGCACTGTGCGAAATGTGACAAATCAGCAAAGGTACTTTTGTAGATACGGCAAGTTCTATGACCTCATCGAGACCCTTTGCATCTCCCGGCATTCCTCGTCGAACATGAACAGTCACAGGCGCCTGATGCTTCGCAGCAACTTCGAAAATCATTTGAAGCTCTTCAGGCGTAATGCCCTGACTGGCGTAGTCCAGAAGTATCCCTATGCCTATACCGCCCGACTTTAGACCTTGATCCAACAAGGTGCGCATTTCTTGGATTTCAGCTGGTTTGGCTTTTTGAGTAAAAGCTTCGGGGACCGGTGGATCGCCTTTCCGGGAGAAGAGATACGGCCGATCCTCTCCGGTCAACACTTTGGTTCGCACTGCAAGATGACTGACCGACGCACCGAAATTGACCGGCGCGCCCTGATCGAAATACTCACCATACGCCGAAACCGGAAAGGCCCCGGCCTCCAGATCCAGCTGAGTGGTCACTCCGTCAAACAGTTGCTGCCGCGCACCGAAGGGTGTTGGGGAGTGCGAATGGATGTCTATAAAACCGGGAGCAACGACAAGCCCGGTTACATTGACTGTTCGGGTGCCTGAAATTGGCGCAGAGGTTACAGCAACGATCGTTTGCCCTCGAATGCCAATATTGCGCACCGCATCGAGACCACTTTCCGGATCGATAACGCGTCCGCCGGCAAGCACGATATCGTATCTCTTAGTATCGCCAAGATGCGTGCACGAGCCCAGCAGCGTCAGGCAGCACAACGCACACGAGAATAGAGCCCTGGACCACGCTCTTTTCAAGGTGATGAAATCGCTCAAATTCACTTGGCTTCAATCAGTTGCTGGCCGATCAAAATTCGGCGAATTTCGTTCGTTCCAGCCCCAATATCCATCAATTTGGCGTCACGCATATAACGCTCAACTGGCCAGTCCGTGGTGTATCCCGCGCCTCCAAGCGCCTGAATTGCCTCCAGACCGCATCTGACAGCATTTTCGGATGCCAGAAGAACCGCTCCAGCCGCGTCGTAACGTGTAGTCCTGCCAGCATCGCATGACCTGGCCACGGCGTATACGTAGGCACGTGCTGACTGAAGAGCGACGTACATGTCTGCGACTTTCGCCTGTATGAGTTGAAATGCCCCTATCGGCTTACCGAATTGCTCTCGCTCTCTAACATAGGGAATGACTGTATCCAGGCATGCCTGCATAATACCTAGGCCAACGCCTGCCAGTACTACTCGTTCATAGTCGAGGCCCGACATTAGTATTCGGACACCGTCGTCAACCTGGCCGAGAACATTGGCATCAGGAACCATGCAGTCGGTGAATACAATCTCGGCAGTGGGAGACCCACGCATTCCCATTTTATTGACAATTTGCCCCGGAGCAAAGCCTGGCATCTCCTTCTCGACGATGAAGGCTGTAATGCCACGCGAACCTGCTTCAGGCGTGGTCTTCGCATAGACAATCAAAACATCGGCATGATTTCCGTTCGTGATCCAGAATTTGGTTCCGTTTAGAACATGCCCTCCATTGACCCTGCGTGCGCTTAGTTTCATCGAGACGACATCTGAGCCTGCCCCAGCCTCAGACATAGCCAGTGCCCCAACGTGATCGCCGGCAAGCAATTTTGGCATAAAACGATGCTTCTGGTCCGCATTAGCCCAACGCGTCAGTTGATTGATGCAAAGATTGGAATGAGCCCCATAGCTCATGCCGATTGATGCACTGGCACGGCTAATTTCTTCAACAGCTATCGCATGCTCCAGATAGCCCATGCCCAATCCACCGTCGCCCTCAGGCACCGTTATACCGTGGAGACCAAGTTGCCCCATCTCCGGCCAAAGCTGGCGCGCGAACAACGCCCCGCTATCAAGCTTGTCAGCAATGGGGACGATCCTGTCATTGGCAAAGCGACGAGCGACCTCGCGCACCATTTTCGCCGATTCACTGATCTCGAACTCGAAATCCGGTGTTGCGATCAATGTTGTTCTCCCTTCGCTGGCAGCAGCAATCTGTCCCGCGAGACATTCTTTAAAACTTTTTTAACGCTCAACACGGCAACACATCTACAAGTTCAAGGGCGCGCCTCAGCGGTCATAAGTTGCATGGCCAATCGCCAAAGGCAGATCGCCGGTGATACTAAGTCATCAGATTATCGAAAAATTGGGCGTCACGAGAAATTCATGACGCCCAGTTGAGAGTGGCTGCGGGATACTTCTCCCGAGATTCCCGATCTGGATCAGGTTAGATCGACGGCTTCGAACCGACCATCCAACCTGATCAGACCAAGCTCACTTAGACTAGAACTTGGCGCGTACTGTTACGCCATACATCCTCGGCTCTTCGACAAATCCAACACGCGAGCGCGTCCCGGCACCGCCTCGCAGCGGCGTATTTGCCGTCACGCCCCGCGTTATTTCGTTGGAAAGATTCGTGCCCCAGATTTCGAAAGTGTAATTCCCACCGGGCATCACGAACCCAACGCGCGCATTCATCTTCATGTATGCGTCCTGGTAATCGAGCGGATTGGGCGTGTTGTTGGTGTCGAGCGCCTGAGTGGTCGTGCGCCTCCGGCTCGAATAATTCATGTTGAAATTCGCCACCAATCCCCAGCCGGAAGCAGTGAGCGGGCCGTCGTAGGTAATTCCGAATACGCCGGTGAATTCCGGCGCGTTGGTCAGCGGGAAACCGCACAACCGCGTAACAGACGGCAGATTGGCAGCCGAAACTCCCGTATTGCAGTCGCTGTCGTAGGTCGCCTTGGCATAAGTCCCGGCGGCATTGATGCTGATGTAATCGTGCAGCTTCCCGAACAGTTCCAACTCTACACCGCGCGACCGGGCACCATGAACGTTGAAGGTCGTGAACTGAACGCCCGTAAACTCAAGAACCTGGAAATCGCTCATATTCATCTGGAACAACGCAAGGTTGGCGTTCAGGCGGCCAATTTTACCCTTCACCCCGAGTTCATAGGCATCGACCTTTTCGGAGTTGAAACGCGGGTCAGCATATACCGGAGCAGCCCCCGTAGTCAGCACCGCGGCGGAGTTAATGAGGTTGGCTGCGGTCGGATCAAGGTTGAAGCCGCCCGATTTGAAGCCATGGCTGAAGCTGCCGTAGGTCATCCAGTCATCGCTGGGCTTATAGGAGACCTGCGCGGTGTAGGTTAGTTCATTGTCTTTGAAGGTATCCGCCCATTCGCGCGGTACCGGCATAAACCGGCTGGCCAGTCCTCCCCCAAGGCCTGCAGGCGCAGTCAGGTTAACCGGAGCAATGAAGGGGAAGCAGTTCAAACCGACAAGTCCTGCGCGCAGAGCTGCAGGAACCGCCGCTGACAAAGCACCCGTGACGCTGGCCTGACAAGCTCCATTGGAGGCTTCAAGCTGATCGAAGCTCGCCACCTTCTTTTCGTCGACATAACGCGCACCAAAGGTGACGCTGAGTTTATCAGTCAGACTGAAAACGTTGTGCGTGAAAACAGAGAAGGTCTTCGCTTCCTGATCGAAGCGGTTAACGGCATATGCTCCGTTAATGTTGACTGGGGTACCGCCATTGCCGAGCGCGGTGAGAGCATAAAGCGGATTAACGCCAGCCGCCGCACCAAAATTGCCGGCGCTTACCGCGCGCTGGAAGTCTGGTCCGGCAGTCATCGTGCCAAATGACACGATATCTTCTTTCCCGTAGAAGCCGCCAATCAGCCAGTCGAGCTTGTCTTCAAATGCTGCCCCCTGCAAGCGCAGCTCATGGGTCATCGTCTTGATGTAGTCACCATTGGGCTGAATGCCCGGGCGAGACGCTGAGCCCCCAGCACCGACAGTGAAAATCTTGAGGCTGGTAAAATCAGATTCCTGCGTCGAGGTGGACGAGAAATCACGGTAGGAGCCAATATAGGTGAGCTTTGCACCACCTACATTCCATTTCAGCTCACCTGAAAAACCCCACTGCTTCGCATCATTTTTGAATAGCTCGCCATTGGTGGCAAGATTTTGCAGGGCCGAATTACCCGACTGATCGACACCATCGCTGGTGAGACCATGGCCCGCAAAAGCGCCAACCGGTCCAACGAAGTAAGGGGCCAGTTCCGTTTCGCGCACGATGACCGCGTCGCAGCAGTTCTCGTTGACCTTCGAGTAGTCGGCAAGCAGGCGAACGCTCAGATCGCTGCTTGGCTCGAAATAGAGTTGGCCGCGCAGCATATAACGGTCACGATTGTTGCTCTCTGCGCCGGTTGAGCTCTTGAGATAACCATCACGCTTGCGCCATGACCCGGTGATACGGGCCCCCACGGTTTCCGAGATCGGGCCGCCGATGCCGGCCTGGACATTCATGAAATTGTAGTTGCCGTAGCTCGCGTTAGCGAAACCTTCGAGCCTATTCATGTTGGGCTTGCGCGTAGTGATATTGAGCGCCCCTGCCGAAGTGTTACGGCCGAACAGCGTGCCCTGCGGCCCCCGCAGCACTTCCAGCCGTTCCAGATCGACCAGATCGCCCAGCGCAACGCCGGGGCGGGATTGGTAAACCCCATCGATGAATACGCCCACCGAGCTTTCAAGTCCGGTATTGTTACCGGTCGTACCCACACCGCGGATGCGGATCGACGTGCCTTGTGTTTCTGTTTGCGACGACTGGATGTTGAAGCTTGGCGTTATGGATGACAACGTCTTGATGTCTGCAACACCCTGACGCTCAAGCGTTTCAGGCGCAACGGCAGTAACCGCAAGCGGGATATCTTGCACGTTTGCCTCACGCAGAGTGGCCGTCACGATGATTGCATCACTATCAGCTGCATCCCGCGTCTCTTGAGCCAGTGCCGGTGAAGTGATCGCACCAAGTGCGGTGCCGACCAATAGAATAAAGTTCCTCATAAGCTGATCCTCCCTATCGTCCGTTCGTTGCGGAGATGTCTTCCCAAGGATCAGAATAGGGCGTAACCGAACCTGCAAAAATTAAGTTTTTAAGATTTTGAA
Organism: Pseudomonadota bacterium; assembly: GCA_046050825.1. Lineage (GTDB taxonomy): Bacteria > Pseudomonadota > Alphaproteobacteria > Sphingomonadales > Sphingomonadaceae > Novosphingobium. The sequence goes on along the minus strand of JBJOPJ010000050.1, from coordinate 6,279 downwards.
GGATAGGAAGATGTCGACCTTTGGCGCTCCTGGCTTACTCGATCTGCTCGACGAAGGAGATCGCACCATACTTGCCCGGCTGGGCAACCGCGTGAGCTATGGCAATGGCGAGCTTGTTCACGACCGAGGTGATGTTGGAACCGCGCTGGGCATTGTCGTGTCTGGCAAGGTCAATCTCTACCGTATGCGGGCCAATGGGGCTCTGGTCTTTGCCTCTTCTGTCGAAGCCGGGCAGAATTTTGGCGACGTCGTTTCGGTTTCAACATCAAACCGCACACATCATGCCGTGGCCGAAGGGCATGCAACCGTTGACCATTTCAGCCAGGCGCAATTGGGCGTGATTTTGCGAGATCACCCTGCAATCACCTTGGCGCTGTACAAGGTCGCTTCTCACCGACTTAAAACCGCCATCGAGATGCTGGATGACGCCCGGATGCTCAAAAACGAAGTCCGTTTGGCAAAGATGTTGCGGCGAATGGTGTCCATCCCTGACGGAAGGGTCGCCATTCCCATCATGCAGGACGTGCTTTGCCAGATCTTGGGTTTGTCGTCGGTCAGCGTAGCGCACGCGCTGAAATCTCTTGGACAACAAGGACTGCTGGAAACCGGCTACCGACAGATTGTTATTCCTGACCTGCCAGCCTTCGATGCATGGCTAAAAACGCATGATTGGGAATAAATAACCAAGATTTAACCAGTAGATCAGCACCTCATCATTCGAAGAAATGATCCTGGTGCACTATACTGCAGGTTTTAAGCATCTCACCCGTCAAGATTGTGAACAAACAGTAAAGGTAGGGCGGAGAGCAAAAAGCTCGGAAATCTGCCATTTTCTTGGCCTAAACCTTTTGGGGCGTAGTTTAGGTGAAAAGAGATGAAAGCCGTTCTGAGACAGATATTGAGGCTCTGACCGGTCTGAACGGTTTAGGCGCCCATGCGAAAACGGCGCAGAACTGCGCCATTTCGAAGCCCCAAATGGGACTGTTCTTTAATTTTCAATTAGATAGTGGCGGAGAGGGTGGGATTCGAACCCACGGTACGGTTACCCGTACACCGCATTTCGAGTGCGGCGCATTCGACCTCTCTGCCACCTCTCCGCGAGATCGCCTGCGAGCGGGGCGGTGCCCGTTCGGTCGAAGAAGCGGGCGGTTAGCCGATGCTTGGCGGCTTGCCAAGCCCCCGCGCACCAAAAACCGTGGAAGGGTGGCGCGCTGGCGTTGTTTCGCACCTGCACACCCCCTATATTGCAAGTTATGGACCGTTCGATCTTCTTCTCGCCGCAAGCTGGCCGTCATATCGACGCCCCCCAGAGCACGCGTGCGCGCTTTGGGATCGGCGACGTTGTGCGCCACAAGATCTACGACTTTCGCGGTGTGATTTTCGATATCGATCCGGTGTTCGCCAACAGCGACGAATGGTACGAATCGATCCCCAAGGAAGTGCGCCCCACGCGCGAGCAGCCGTTCTATCACCTGATGGCCGAAAACGGGGAATCCAGCTACATCGCCTATGTCAGCCAGCAGAACCTGGCCGAAGATGGCGAAGCAGGACCGATCGACCATCCCAACGTGGCCGAACTGTTCGATGAATTCGACAAGGGGCGCTATCGCCTGCGTCGTTCGATGACGCACTAGGCGCCGGGCCGGGTTGTTCGGCCTGCGCCTACTTTGCCAGCCGCAAGACCAGCGATTGCGAGGCCGTGGCCATCAACGTGCCGTCTTCGGCAAACAACCGCAGATGCCCTTGGGCGAAGCCCCGGTCAGCCGCGCTCATCTGAATATCGCACAGCACCCAGCGGGTCGGCACCACCGCGCGTAGGCGCAGCGTATTATCGAGGCTGTTGCCGCCGCCCACGCGCCCCAGCACTACCGCCGCGCCCGTGGGCACGAAATCGCCGAACATCGCCAGTACAGTGGCATCGATCGGCGCATCATCGACCGTACGCATCCACATCTGCATCCGCCCCGAAGGGTCGAGTTCGCCGGTACGGGGCCGCGTGGCGACGCTGCCCGGCGCGATCCGCAGATCCAGCCGCTCCATCAGCTTTCCGCCCTGAGCGGGCCACAGCGGCCAATTGATGCATGCATCGGGCGCGGGCATTGCCGGCATGTCAAACCACTGCGCCGAGGGATAGCCCTGCCGTTCGCCCAGCGCCGCTGTAGCCGAAATGATCACATCGTCGCCGCAATGCAGGTTGATCACCGCCTGGGTCACGTTGTGGCCCACCACCGGCAGGCGGACATCCACATCCAGCACCGCACCCGGCCGGGCATAAGAGAGGTATTGCGCGGTCGCCCAGATCAGTTCGCGCCCGGTAACCCGCTTGGCCGCTTCAACCGCGCAGGCCAGGCCCACGCCGCCAAACATGAACACGTGGTTTTCCGGCCCAACGCACAGTTCGCGCTGCACCGTCAGGCGAAAGCGCATGGGATCGGCGGTGGCCTCAAGCGGGATGAACGGCGGGATCATGCGCGCCGCCGGCTCAGCTTTTCAGCTTCCAGCCGCTGCGCAGCAAGGCATAAAGCGCGGCGCTGAGCACCAGGTTGAGAACGCCGATATAGATCGCCCCGTTCAGCACCGCGGCGTTGGTAGAGCCAATGTCGCTTTGCCCAAGAAACCCATAACGGAAGCCGCTGATGACGTAAAAGAACGGGTTGAGCCGGCTGACCACCTGAAACGCCGGGGCAAGGTTGTGGATCACATAGAACGTGCCCGACAGCATCGTCAGCGGCGTGATGACAAAGTTGGTGACCATCGCGGCATGATCGAACTTTTCCGCCCAGAGCGACGTTGCAAGGCCGATTACCGCCAGCATGATCGCGCCCATCAACCCGAACCACGCTACGGCCCACGGGTGCTGCACGGTCAGGTGCACGCCCGGCCACAGCAGCATCGCAGCGGCAATGGCAAAGCCGACCAGCACCGCGCGGGTCACGGCCGCGCCGACCAGGCCCAGCATCAATTCCCCGTTTGAAATCGGCGGCATCAGGTAATCGACGATCGTTCCCTGGATCTTGCCCGACAGAAAATTGAAGCTGGTATTGGCGAAGGCATTGTTGATCATGCCCATCACGATCAGCCCCGGCGCAACGAAGCTGGCGAAGGGTACGCCCAGCACTTCACGCCCCCCGCGGCCCATGGCAACGGTGAAGATCATCAGGTAAAGCAGCGTTGTCATCGCCGGAGCCCAGATCGTCTGGGTCTGGACCTTGAAAAAACGCCGGACTTCCTTCATATAGAGGGTCCAGAGCCCAAGCCGGTTGACCCGGTGGATCACGGGCACTCCCTGCGCCGGAAAACTGCGTCGCCCAGCATCCACTGCTGGCGACGAGGTGGAACCGGCGTTCGGGACAGGAACAGGTTGATTGGCCATGCTGTGGCGACTATCGGCTTGCCACGCGTGTGGCAAGCATGAGCGCCACCCAAGGCCCTGATGAAAGTGGACAGGTAATGAGCTGGACCGACGAACGGATCGAAAAGCTGACCAAGATGTGGGAAGGCGGCGCCACCGCCAGCCAGATCGCCGAAGAACTCGGCGGGGTCAGCCGCAATGCCGTGATCGGCAAGGCGCACCGCCTTGGGCTGAAAGCCCGCCCGTCCCCGGTCAAGGCCAACGACAAGGGCGAGGCTGCCGCTGCCCCGGCCAAGGCCCCCAAGGCTGATAGCCCGCCGCGATCCGCCGCGCCGCGGGCCGCCGCGCCCGCGGCACCCACGCCGCGCGCCGCCGCGCCCAGCGCCGCTCCGGCCCCGGCCAAGGGCGCCGAAGGCGATGCCCCTGCCCCCGCCGCAGCGCCCACGCCGCGGATCGTTTCGGTTGGTCCTGGCGGCTTCCTGCGCCAAGGCCCCGGCGATCAGCAAGCGCCGATCCCCCCGGCCCCGCCGCGCCGCCTGGTGCCGGCCAAGCCCAGCCCCGAAATTGCCGACAAGACCAGCCTGCTCGATCTTAACGATCGCATCTGCCGCTGGCCGATGGGGCATCCGGGCGAACCGGACTTCCATTTTTGCGGCGATAAGGTGAACCCCGGGTTCCCCTATTGCGTTGAACATTGCGGCCGCGCGTTTCAGGCCCAATTGCCGCGCGGGCATCGCCGCCCGCCCCCGCCGCTGCCGTTTGGCGGCCCGCGCGTCCGCTAAACCCGGATCAAGGCCGCGCTATCCAGTCTGGATAGCGCGGCCTGATACCCGCTTCGATCAGAGCCCCCGAACCGCCGAATTTTCAACATCGGGGGTGGCATCCAGCACGGCCTGCGCACGGGCGCGCTGAAAATCTTTGAAGATGCCGTGGGTGACGATGTAGGTGGAATTGGCCAGGATGCCCTTGGCCACCATTTCACCCACTTCTTCAGGCTCCATCCAGGTATCGCCGATCTGGCGCTCGGACAGCTTCTGTTCGCTCTCCACAAAGCCGCTGTTGCCGCGCAAATGTTCCGGCCGGTTCTGGTTGGCCTGGTGGATGTTCGATTTGATCGGGCCGGGCAGCAGAATCGAAACGCCAATCCCCTGTTCACCCAGTTCGCCCTTCACAGCTTCGCAGTAATGGCACACTGCGGCCTTGCTGGCGGCATAGATTGCCAGATGCGCGGGCATCACCACTTCGGCGGCCAGGCTGGCGGTGGACACGATATGCCCTCCCCGGCCGTGGGCCAGCATCTGCGGCATGAAATTCACGAAACCGTTGATCACGCCGCCGATGTTCACGCCAAAACCAAAGTCATAATCGGCGTAAGTGGCTTTCAGGATCGGCCCTTCCAGCCCCACCCCGGCGTTGTTCACCAGAATATCGATCCCGCCGAAATCGGCCTGCATCTTGGCCGCGGCAGCGGCATAGGCTTCGCGGCTGGTGACATCGAGCTGCAACGCCGAAACGGCGTTCGAACCGGCCCCGCCGGCGAACTGGGCCAGCGCGCTGTCAATATGATCGGCCCGCAGATCGGCGATTACCACACGCGCACCGCGCGCCACCAGCGCTTTGGCAATGCCCAGCCCGATGCCCGATGCCCCGCCCGTGACGAACGCGGTCTTCCCAGCGAAATCCTTGATGTACATGATGCTCCTCTCGCCCTTGCAGCTTTGTCAGCAACACTAACAAATGTGAAGATCAGGCGCTAGTCCGCCAACGAAAAAGGGGGCCGCCGCAGCAGCCCCCTTCTTGTTTTTCCGGTTCAGGAAACGGTTCAGTCGTCGCCCTTGAGGAACGCCGGCATGTGATCCGGGTTGCCGCCTTCGCCGCCTTCACGGCGCGGGCCACGATCACCATCACGGCGCGGACCGCGATCACCGCCGCGCCCACCGCGATCACCATCGCGGCGCGGGCCACGACGATCGCCGCGATCACCCCGATCACCACGCGGTTCGCGCGGTTCGCGGGGCGGACGGGTATCTTCCAGTTCCGCACCGGTTTCCTGATCGACAACGCGCATCGACAGGCGAACCTTGCCGCGCGGATCGATTTCCAGAACCTTGACCTTCACAGCCTGGCCTTCGGAAACGACGTCGGTCGGCTTTTCAACGCGTTCGTTCTTCATTTCGGACACGTGGACCAGACCGTCCTTGCCGCCCATGAAGTTCACGAATGCGCCGAAATCAACGATCGTGACGACCTTGCCGTCATAGACCTTGCCGACTTCGGGTTCTTCGACGATGCCCAGAATCCAGTTCTTGGCAGCTTCGATCTGCGACAGGTCGGACGAGCTGATCTTGATCACGCCTTCGTCGTCGATGTCCACCTTCGCGCCGGTTTCGGCCACGATTTCGCGGATCACCTTGCCGCCGGTGCCGATCACGTCACGGATCTTCGACTTGTCGATCTGGATCGTTTCGATGCGCGGGGCATGGGCCGACAGTTCGGTGCGGGCGCTGCCCAGTGCCTTGGTCATCTCGCCCAGAATGTGGGCGCGGCCGTCCTTGGCCTGGTTGAGGGCGGTTTCGAAGATTTCCTTCGTGATGCCTGCAACCTTGATGTCCATCTGCATCGTGGTGATGCCTTCGCTGGTGCCAGCCACCTTGAAGTCCATGTCACCCAGGTGATCTTCGTCACCCAGGATGTCGGACAGCACGGTGAACTTGTCGCCTTCGAGGATCAGCCCCATCGCGATGCCCGAAACCGGGCGAGCCAGCGGCACGCCGGCGTCCATCATCGAAAGCGCGCCGCCGCAGACGGTGGCCATCGACGAAGAACCGTTGGATTCGGTAATGTCCGAAACCACGCGGATCGTGTAGGGGAAGTCTTCCTTCTTGGGCAGCACGGCCTGCAGCGCGCGCCAGGCCAGCTTGCCATGG
>JBJOPJ010000049.1:0-15280 GCA_046050825.1 Pseudomonadota bacterium | reverse complement strand
ATCAAGCGTGGCATCATCGGCGAAATAGTTGCCATCGTGGTGGGCCACCGGAACCACGATGCGGTCCCCAGCGGCATAGCCACGGGTGAACAGGCTCTGATCGTTTTCGACCGTCAACACCACATCGCGGCACACAAAGTTCATGCCGGCGTTGCGCAGCAGCGCCCCAGGCAACAGGCCGCTTTCGGTCAGCACCTGAAAGCCGTTGCACACGCCCAGCACGGGCACGCCCTTGTTCGCGGCGGCGATCACGGCCTGCATGATCGGGCTGCGCGCGGCCATCGCGCCCGAGCGCAAATAGTCGCCATAGGAAAAGCCGCCGGGCAGGGCGATGAAATCGAGGTTGTCGGGCAGCTGCGCGTCGCCGTGCCACACGCGAAACGGCGCGGTGCCGGACACCTTTTCCAGCGCGTCTGCCATGTCCCGGTCGCAGTTCGAGCCGGGGAAGGTTATGACGGCGCTGCGGAAGCTCACGCCGGCACCCGTTCGATACGGTAGTTTTCGATCACCATGTTGGCGAGCAGCTTGCTGGCCATTTCATCCAGCTGTGCATCGCTGACGCTGGCATCGACATCAAGTTCGATCATCTTGCCGGCGCGCACATCCTGCACGCCATGGATGCCGAGCCCTTCGATCGCATGGTGGATCGCGCGGCCCTGGGGGTCGAGCACCCCGTTCTTGAGGCTGACGAATACGCGGACCTTCATGGGGCGGACCTTTCGCTGGGAAGGGTGGGGAATCGTGGCCGCCCTATGCCTCTACCCGCGCGTCAGGGCAAGGTGTGGCGGCACTACCCACTCAACTCTCCACCGAATCCATCACGTAGCCCAGCGATCGCACCGTGCGCAGCGGATCGGGCGCGCCATTGGCGGTCAGCGAGCGGCGCAGGCGGCCAACCCACACGTCAACCGTGCGCTCATCGATAACTTCCTCATCCTTGCCGAGCCGGTCGATCAGCGCGCTGCGGGAAAAGACCTGATCGGGATGTTCCATGAAATGCGCCAGCAGCCGGAATTCGTTGGGCCGCAGGGTGATTGGCGTGCCGCGATAGCGCAGTTGATGCGCCGCAAGGTCGATCGACAGCTCGCCGTTGCTCAGCCGCGCCCGCGGTGCGGTTCCAGCCGATGCGCTGTTTTCGTACTGTTCGAGCCGCTGGGTCAGCTTGTGCGGCGAAAGCGGGCCAACCAGGTAGTCGTCGGCCCCGGCCTTGAGCGCGCGGCGGCGTTCGTCGCTGTCGCCATCTTCCAGCACCATCGTGATATGGCAGTTGCGGGTGGCCTTGGCCTCGCGCAGGCGGCGGACCATCTCCAGCCCGGAAATCTCGGGCAGCAACCAGTCGACAAAGCACCACACCGGCCCATCGAAACGGGTGTCGGGGATGTCAGGGCCCAGCCGCAGCGCGTGAAGCTCGGGCCGCACGCGCGACAGCGCGGCGATCAGGGCAGGGTCTGGGGCGGTCAATAAGATGGTCATTGGTCCGGTCATGGCAATCGATCCGATGCTGACAGGATGCGCCTTGGACATGACGGATTTATGACGATTTTCCGTCAGTTTTTCGCGTGTCACGCGTGTGTCGTCAAATCGTCGTGCCGGTGTCGGCAAACAGTCGCGCCGCTGCAATCGCCCGCGCCTAGCTGGACCTCGGCAGCGGGGTGAACGCGAATCGCAAAATGCGGCGCGAGCGGCTCCGGTGCTCATATGCAACCCAATGAGGGACCACACCATGATTCGCCCTGTTACCAGCACTGCCGCTACCAGGATTTCCGCTTCGTTTGCTGCGCTGGCCGTGGCGCTTGTTGCTGCGCCGGCGTTTGCCGCCGATGCCGCTGGCGATGACGCTTCGTCGATCGACAATTCCGGCCTGACCGAAATTGTCGTCACCGCCACCAAGCGCGAGACGAACCTTCAGCAGACCCCGATCGCTATCGCGGTTGTCAGCGCCGATGACATCAAGAAGCGCCACGTTCAAAGCCTGATCGATCTGGCCGATGGCGGCGTGCCCAGCCTGCGCGTTGCCACGTTCGAAGCCCGCCAATCGGCGCTGACGATCGGGATGCGCGGGATTGTCCCGTTTGACGCCAACCAGACCGCGCGTGATCAGGGCGTTGGTGTTTACGTTGATGGCATCTACCTTGGCCGTCAGCAGGGCCTGAACGCCGCATTGTTCGACGTTCAGCGCATCGAAGTGCTGCGCGGACCGCAGGGCACGCTGTTCGGCCGTAATACCGAAGGCGGCGCGGTTAGCATCGTGACCAAGGAGCCGACCGGCGAGTTCGGCGGCCGGGTCAGCGCCGGGGTTGGCAATTTCGGTAGCTACAGCACCGAAGCCCACGTTGATTTTCCCGCCATCGCCAATGTTGCATTCAAGATCGACGGGTTGGTTCAGCATCAGGACCCCACCGTGAAGAACCCGCTGGCGGGCCAGGCTGGCTGGAACCAGTATCAGCGTGCCGGTGGCCGAATTTCGGCCAAGTGGACGCCCATCGAAGGGTTCAGCGCGGTTCTTTCGTATGACAAGGCCAAGGACGAAAACACCCCGTTCTACAGCCAGTTGATCAACTATAACCCGACCAATCTGCCGGTTGCCACGCTGGCCCAGATCGCTGCCGCCGGCAACAAGGTGCCGGCGGGCATGATCGCGCCGCTGTCGCCGCTGGTTACAGTTGCAGCCGATTACCGCATGACCACGGCCGATATTGGCGTGGTGCAGGCCCCCAGCGTCGATCGCACCGAAGGGTTCACCAGCACCCTGAAGTATGAAATCGCGCCGAAGCTTGAACTGCGTTCGATCACCGCGTGGCGCAACGTTTCGACCGAGCAGTGGGACAATTCCGGCGGCGCGCACCGCACCGTGTTCCTGCCCAACTCCAACTTCAGCCGTTATAGCCTGTCGAACCTGCACCAGCGCCAGTTCAGCCAGGAATTCCAGGTGGTGGGATCGACCGACCATCTGGATTACGCGCTCGGCCTCTACTACTTCAACGAACGCGCCCAGGAAGAAGCTGCCACCCCCAGCACCAACAAGTGGAACGCTGATGGCACCGGCTATACCATCAACAGCGAATTGGTGACCGGCACGGTTACTTCGGGCAACCAGGGCTGGGATCCCAGCGTGTGGTTCAAGCAGCGCGGCAGCTATGCTTATGCCAAGAGCTATGCTGCGTTCGGTCAGGCCACCTGGACCCCGATCGATGTGCTGCACATCACCGCAGGCGGCCGTTATACCCACGATAAGCGCAACGGCGTGCTGTACAAGGTGCTGGGCGTGAACAGCAATTTCGCGTTCAACTACGACGCGAAGCGGTTCGATCCGATGGTAACCGTGGCAGTCGATGCTTCGCAGGACATCAATCTTTACGCCAAGTATGCCACCGGCTACCGCGCCGGCGGTGCCAACAGCCGTTCGCAGACCTTCACCGCGTTTGCCGCTGAATCGGTCAAGTCGTACGAAGTTGGTGCGAAGATGGATCTGCTTGATCGCCATGTGCGGTTTAACGTCGCGGGTTACATCATGAACCGCAACGGCACCCAGACGGACTTCGACAACGTCGATACCACGCCGTCCAGCCCGACGTTCAACCTCCACACCGAAGAAACTCGCAACGCGCCGGGTACTTCGAAGATCAAGGGACTGGAAGTCGACCTGCGGGTTCGCCCGATGGAAGGCCTGACCCTTGGCGCATCGTATGCCTACACCGATGTCAACGTTCCTGCCACGTCGAACCCGTTCCTCGGCAATGCGCTGTATCAGGTCTACACGGTGTTCACGCCCAAGAACGCGGTTTCGGGCGATATGGAATACGAAACCACGGTTGCGGCCAATGGTGCGGCGCTGCGCTTCCACATCGATGCGAACTACGCCGATCCCCAGTACAGCTTCCAGAACGAAGCGGTGCAGACGGAATCGAGCTTCATTGTGAATGGCCGCGTTGCGCTGGTTGATGTGCCGATGGGCGAAGGCGGGGCCAAGGCTTCGTTTGCGGTATGGGCGCGCAACCTGCTGAACGAAACCCACATCTATCGCCGTTCGGATGCGAACGCGAAGACGCTTGGTTCGTACGCCAACTTCAACCCGCCGCGCACGTTCGGCGTTGAAGCCACGATCAGCTTCTAAACCACGTTTAGTTCCCTCCACCCTTGCCGGGGCGGGCAGTGCAAACTGTCCGCCCCCTTTTTATGTCTGGGGCGGGGCTTTTTTGTCTGGGGCAGGGTGGCCCCGTCAGTGTGGTTGGGGTTCTGCCATGCCTTCGGGCAGCACGGTTATTTCAACCGCGCCCTTATCGGTCAGGTAACGGCGGGCCAGCGCCGTCAGGTCAGCCGCGGTGATCGCTTGCAAGCGATCGCGGGCCTTGCGGTAACGCTCGATCCGGTCAGGCTCGGTCTGGGCGCGATCAACCAGCGACAGCCAGCCGCCGTTGGTTTTGAGCAAGTTGTCGATAGCATCCAGCAGCGGCGCCCGCGCACGCAGCAGAACGTCGGGCCCAACTGGCTGCTGGCGCAGCGCGGCCAGCGTCGCGGCAATCGCGCTGCGGGTGGCCGCAACTTGCCCGACATCAACCGATGCGTTGACCGAAAACGTGCCATAACCGCGCCAGATCCGCGATGCATCGCTGTTCGATCCGGGGGAATAAGTCTGGCCCAGCGCCTCGCGCAAGCTGTCGGTCAGTTCGATCTGCGCCACGCGCTGCAGCAGGGTCAGCTGCATTTCGGCCACCGGATCTTCACCGTCGCTGGTGGGCCAGACCAGCATGATCAAGGCTTGGTCCTTGGCCCCGGTGTGATGCAGCATGCGGGCGTGGCGATCGGCGGTGAAGGGATGCTGGCGCTGTTCGGTATAGGCCAGGAAATCAGCTTCGCGCGGGGGCAGCGCGCCGAATGTTCGGGCCACCAGCGCAATCGCGGCGTCCTCGTCAAAATCGCCGACCAGGCCGATTTCGATCGCGCCGTGCGCCAGACGGTCGGCCAGATCGGTGCGCAGTTTATCGAACGTCAGCCGGCGATAGTCGTCAACTTTGCCCAAGCTGAAGCGCGGATCGCCATCGCTCAGGATCGCCCCCAGATCCGCGCCCAGCGCAGAATTGGGGGTGGCCCGCAGCGATGCGAACAGGTTGTTGATATTTTGCAGGAAAATCACCTGCCCTTCGGGGCGATAGCCGGGATCGGTCAGCTGGGCTGCGGCCAATTGCAGTTCGATTTCCAGATCGCGCGGCGTGGTGGCGGCCTGAATCACGAACGTTTCCGGCGTTGCCGCGACCCCGGCTGATGCCGTGCGGCCCGCCAGCAGGGTATCCAGCTGATCCTTGCTGTGTTTGCCAAGGCCGCCCAGCGTCAGGATCGAACTGCCGCCAATCGAAACCATCTGCACCGCCAGTGGATTGGTGGGGGTGGCCAGCATTTGCCCGCCATCCAGCGAAACCTGCACCAGCACCTGATCGTGCTGCAGATCGGTGCGTTTCAGGTTCAGGCGGACATTGTTGGCAAAGCGGATCGTGCGGATGCCCAGCGCCGGATCGCGCACATCGCTTTGCACGGTGCCCGGTGGGCCGAAATCGGTGTAACCGAATGCCGCCGCAACCTTGGCCGCAGGGGCCGCAACCGGGGTGTGCATCGCCTCGGCCCAGGCGGCATGCAGGGCTGCTTCGCCGCCGCCCGGCGGGGTGCGGCCCTGAAAGCGCAGCATCGGATCATCAAGCGGAACCGCTTCGCGGCGCAGCGCGGCCAGCGCGGCGGCAGGGGTGATTTGCGGGGCGAATGCTTCGAACCGGGCCAGGGCATTGCTGGGCCGGTCGGGGATGCTGCCATCGGCGATCAGGTTGTGAACCGCGCCGAACAGGGCGCGATTGCTGCGCGAATCCTCACCAGCGGCGGCATTGCGCAGCCCGCCGCGGATGATCGCCAGCTGTTCCGATACTTCATCGGCGGCAAATCCGAACTGGATCGCGCGGCGGTATTCCAGCCCGGCCTCCACCATGCCGCGCCGCCACTTGGTGTCCACGGTATCGATGTTGAGTTCGGTTGAGCGCCCCGCCTTGAGCAGATCAACCGTGCCATAGGACGCCCCCCTGAATGGCGCGTTCGGTTCGCGTGAGCGGCTGAGCAGGCGGCGATTGATGATGGAATAGCCGATTTCGCGCAGCAGGTTTTCCCGCCGCTGGGCCAACGTATCGGGTTCGATCAGCCATGGTCCTTGGCGGGCCACGGTGACGTGTTCGGACAGGGCGGGGTCGATATGGATTTCGGCTTCGGCCGCGCGGTCCGCGAACGGGCCGGCGGATGGTTGCGGCCGGGCTGGGGCGGCGTTCCAGCTGCCGAACCGGGCGCTGATCGCGCTTTCGACTTGGGCAGGATCGAAATCGCCGATGACCACCAGCGTGGCGTTGCCGGGCACGTATTCGCGCTGCCAGAAGGCCTTCAGGCCCGCTGCCGTGGCCGCAGCCAGCGATTCCGGTGTCCCGATCGGCAAGCGGCGGGCCAGCAGCGAGCCGCGCTGGAAGAAATTCAGGCGATCCTGATAGTTCTGCAAAGCGAAGGTGTTGCGATCGCGCAGTTCGGATGCCACCACGCCGCGTTCCCGATCAACTGCCGTGGGCGCAAAGGCCAGCTCGCTGGCGGTTTCGCGCATCAGCATCAGCGCCGTATCGAGCAGGGCCGGATCGTTGGTGGGCAGATCAAGGCTGTAGACCGTGCGCTCATAGCTGGTGGCGGCGTTGGTGTCTGGCCCGAAGGCCAGCCCGCCGCGTTCCAGCAGCTTGATCATTTCGCCTTCGGGAACATGGGTTGATCCGTTGAACGCCATGTGTTCGACGAAGTGCGCATAGCCGCGTTCGCCATCGGCTTCGTCCAGCGATCCGGCGGCCACTTCAAAGCGGACGATCGCCGTGCCCTTGGGGGTCTGGTTGTGCCGGATGACATAGCGCATCCCGCTGGGCAGCTGGCCAAACCGGAACGCGGGGTCCAGCGGCACGTCGCTGGTTTGGAACGGCCATGCGGGTGGCGCCAGTGTCGCGGGTGGGGCCAGCGCCAGTGCCGCCGCCGCAAGATGGCCCGCGCGCGGCGCGCAGGCGCCCAGCGTTAACGCAATAAACGATAGTGAAAACAGGTACTTGTGCTGGCGCATCGCGGATATTTGCCGCGTTACTTGCGCCAACGCAAGCGCCTGCGCTTACTTGCCCCGCAGCTTGCGGTGGGCCGACAGGTCCAGCACTTCGCTGGGGCCATTGTCGGTATCCAGCAGGCCAAGCCGGCGGGCCACTTCCTGATAGGCTTCCTCTTCGCCGCCCAAATCGCGGCGGAAGCGGTCCTTGTCCAGCTTTTCGCCGGTGGTCATGTCCCACAGGCGGCAGCCGTCGGGGCTGATTTCGTCAGCCAGGATCACGCGGCTGTAATCGCCGTCCCAGATGCGGCCGAATTCCAGCTTGAAATCGACCAGCCGGATGTTGATCGCGGCGAACATCCCGCACATGAAATCGTTCACGCGGATCGCCATCGAAGAAATGTCCTGCATTTCCTCGTTCGTGGCCCAGCCAAAGCAGGCGATGTGTTCTTCCGCGATCAGCGGATCACCCAGCGCGTCGTCCTTGTAATAGTATTCGATCAGCGTGTGGGGCAGCGGCTCACCCTCGGGGATGCCGAGGCGCTTCGAGATCGAACCCGCCGCCACGTTGCGCACCACCACTTCGATCGGCACGATTTCCACTTGTCGCACCAGCTGCTCGCGCATGTTGAGCCGCTTGATGAAATGGGTGGGGATGCCGATGTGGTTCAGCCGCGTGAACACATACTCGCTGATGCGGTTGTTGATCACGCCCTTGCCGTTGATCGTGCCCTTTTTTAGGGCGTTGAACGCGGTGGCATCGTCCTTGAAATACTGGATCAGGGTGCCCGGCTCAGGACCTTCGTAAAGGATCTTGGCTTTGCCTTCGTAAATCTGGCGACGACGCGACATCATGGAACCTCGAAACGCTAAGCCCCGGCTGGTGCGAGTCAGGCGACGCGCGCTGCCGGGGCGGACCAAGCGCCCTTACGCCAATTTCGCGATGGGTGCAATCGAGCCCTCGATTTGCCCCAGCCGCTCGGCCAGCCAGCGTGCGGCGGGGCCGGGCGGGCTATCGGTGCGGTGGATCGCGAACAGCGGATAATTCCCGCCGGGGCGCTCGGGACGGTTCAGGTCAACCAGCCGCCCGGCGGCAAGGTCTTCGGCCACCATCCAGCGCGGCATGTTGCCCCAGCCCAGCCCGGCGCGCAGCAAGGCGTGCTTGGCGCCCAGATCGCCCAGCCGCCAGGTTCGGTCCGACATGACCGAGAAATCCTGCCCTTGCGACAAATCCGACCGATCGGTGAGCACCAGTTGGACATCATCCGCCAGCGCGCCGCCATGGACCAGCCGGTGCGACGGCGCGGCCACGGGCAGCAGTTCAACCGTGCCGATGAAATTGCGGCTCAGCCCCGGCAATTCCGACGCCAGCGGCCCGGCGATGCCCAGTGCAGCTTCGCCGCGCAGCACCAGATCGGCCACCGCCCCCAGCGCTTCGACCCGCAAGGTCAGCGTCACGCTGGGGAACCGTTCGGCAAAATCCTGCAGCGCGGCGGCAAGGCACGGCGATGGAAACATCACGTCGACCACCACGGCCAGGCGCGGCTCCAGCCCTTGCGCCAACCCGCTGACCCGCGCCCGCAGGCTGGACAAGCCGCGTTCCACCTGGCGCAGTTCTTCCAGCACGGCTTGCCCGTGCGGGGTCAGGCGGGGTTTCTTGGTGCCGGCGCGTTCGAACAGTTGCACGCCCAGCTGCGCTTCAAGGTTGGCGATGGCATAGCTGACCACCGAAGTGGCCCGCTGCAACCGCCGCCCGGCCGCGGCAAAGCTGCCTTCCTCGACTACGGCCAGGAACGTGCGGATTTGTTCGATTGAGGGGGTGCCGGGCTTGAACATTTCGATCCAATAGAAAAGCTGGATACATATTATCAGACTGAACAGAAATATGAAGCCGCGCCATAGAGGCCCATCGGCGCTTGCGGCACACTGCCACCCAGAAGCGCCGCACAGATTGGAGATTCCGCATGAGCAAGGTTCTGGTCCTTTATTATTCCAGCTATGGCCACCTCGAAACGATGGCCAACGCGATTGCCGATGGCGCCCGCGCCGCCGGGGCGCACGTTAATGTAAAGCGCGTGCCGGAAACCGTTCCCGAAGACATCGCCAAGGGCGCACATTTCAAGCTGGACCAAGCCGCCCCGATCGCAACGGTGGCCGAACTGGAACACTATGACGCGATCGTGCTGGGCACCGGCACCCGGTTTGGCCGGATTTCCAGCCAGATGGCGGCGTTTCTCGATCAGGCCGGCGGGCTGTGGGCGCGCGGCGCGCTGAACGGCAAAGTCGGCGCGGCGTTCACCGCAACCGCCACCCAGCACGGCGGGCAGGAAACAACGCTGTTCAACCTCATCACCAACATGCTGCACTTTGGCATGACCATCGTTGGGCTGGACTATGGCTTTGCCGGGCAGATGCGTAACGACGAAGTGGTTGGCGGCGCGCCTTATGGGGCCACCACCATCGCCGGCGGCGATGGCAGCCGCCAGCCCAGCGAAACGGAACTGGAAGGCGCGCGTTACCTTGGCAAGCGGGTGGCCGATACGGCGGCCAAGCTGTTCGGCTGATTTCAGCTCTGCTGATCGCGGTCCCGCTCCGGGTTGCAGCCCGGGGCGGGGCAGTCTAACCGGCGCGAGACCCATCGCAACCGGAGCTATCCATGGACCGCGTCGAAGCCCTTGCCCTGCTGACCCGTTACTATGCCGCGTTCAACGCTGGCGATTGGAACGGGATGCTCGATTGCCTTGATGATGCGGTCGTGCACGATATCAACCAGGGTAGCCGCCAGCATGGCAAGGCGGCGTTCCGCGAATTCCTTGGCCATATGGAGCGGTGCTACCGCGAGCGGCTGGACGGGATCGTGCTGATGGCCAGCGACGATGGCATGCGCGGGGCGGCCGAATTTACCGTCCACGGCGAATACCTGGCCACCGACGAAGGACTGCCCGAAGCAAACGGCCAGACTTATACCCTGCCGGCCGGGGCGTTTTTCGGCATTGCCGATGGCAAGATCGTGCGGGTCACGGTGTACTACAACCTGGCTGACTGGACCGCACAGGTCGGCGGGTGAGCATCGCCGTCCGGACCCTTGGCGGTGGCGAACTGCACGCCGCACTGGATGATCTGGCGCGGCTGCGGATCACCGTTTTCGCGGCCTTTCCCTATCTGTACGATGGCAGCGCGGCTTATGAACGCGCGTACTTGGCCGAATTTACCGCGGCGGCCGATGCCGTGCTGGTTGCCGCCTGCGATGGCCAGCGGATCGTCGGCGCGGCCACGGCTTCGCCGCTGACCGGGCAGGACGATTATATCCGCGCGCCCTTTGTGCGGGCCGGGATCGATCCGGCGGGCGTGTTCTATTTTGGCGAAAGCGTGCTGCTGCCCGAATATCGCGGGCGCGGGATCGGCCATACCTTTTTCGATCAGCGTGAGGCCGCCGCGCGGGCGTGGGGCGCCACGCATGCCAGCTTTTGCGCCGTGGTTCGCAGCCCCGATCATCCCGGTCGGCCGGCCGGCTATGTCCCGCTGGATGCGTTCTGGGCCAAGCGGGGGTACGCGCCGGTGCCGGGCTTGACCGGCGAATTCAGCTGGGCTGAACATGGCGAGGCCGCCGAAAGCCCCAAACCGATGCAATATTGGATGCGCGCGCTATGACCCGCTTTAAGCCGATGACCCGTTTTAAAATTGCCGCCGCGCAATACCCGATCGAAGCCCTGGCCGATTGGGCCGCCTATGCCGCCAAGCTGGCGCGCTGGGTGGATGAAGCGGCCGCGCGCGGTGCGGCGCTGGCGGTGTTTCCCGAATATGGGGCGATGGAACTGGCGTCGCTTGATCCGGCCACGATGGGCGATCTGGCGGGGTCGCTGGCCAGCGTTGCGGCGCTGCTGCCGCGCGTCGATGCCTTGCACGCGCAGTTGGCGGCGCGCACGGGCTTGCACATTCTGGCCGCCAGCGCGCCCTGCCAGCGGGATGACGGCGCCTATGTCAACCGCGCGCGGCTGTTCACGCCGGGGGGCAAAGTGGGCGTGCAGGACAAACTGATCATGACCCGCTTCGAGCGCGAGGAATGGGGCGTCAGCGCGGGCGCGCCGCTGCGGCTGTTTGAAACGGAACTTGGGAAGATTGGCATAACCATCTGCTATGACAGCGAATTCCCGCTGTTGGCGCGGGCGCTGGTGGAAAGCGGGATGGAGCTGTTGCTGGTCCCATCCTGCACCGATGCGGCACTGGGTTACTGGCGGGTGCGGCTGGGAGCGCAGGCGCGGGCGCTGGAAGGGCAGTGCTATGCCGTTCACAGCCCCACCGTCGGGCAGGCGGAATGGTCGCCGGCGGTTGATGCCAATTGCGGCGCGGCGGCGATCTATGGCCCGCCCGATCGCGGCTTTCCCGATAATGGGGTGGTGGCGCTGGGCGAAATGGACGCGGCGCAGTGGGTGCTGGGCGAAGTCGATCTGGCCCGCGTTGCCGATCTGCGGGCCAATGGCGGCGTGCTGAATGCGCGGCATTGGGCCGAACAACCGGGCGCCGCGCCGCTGTCGGCGGTCGAGGTGGTGGACTTGCGCTAGGTGGCAAGGCATCTCTGCCCCATGGTGAAGCTCGCCCTTGCCGCCTCGTTGGCGATCCTTGCGGTGCCCGCCGTGGCGGATGCGCCAGCGCAGCAACGCGCCGAAGCCGAACTGGCCAAGGCACCGCCCGGCGCGCGCTTTGGCGTGCTGGCGGTGGATGAAACCGGCCGCGAAGTGGTGGCGATCAATCCGGACGGGCGGTTCATCCCCGCTTCGAATACCAAGCTGTTCACCACCGCCGCGGCGTATGCCGCGCTGCCCGGCATGGACCAACCCGATGCCGCTGGCGGAACGGCTGTGCTGCTGGAACCGGGCAGGGCGGGCGCTGGGGTGGACGTGCGGTTGATCGGGCGCGGCGATGCGCGGATGTCCAGCGCGCCGGATTGCGTGGCTGATTGCTTGGCCGAACTGGCCGATGCGGTTGCCGCGCAGACCAAGCGGGTGCGCGATGTGGTGGGCGATGACCGCGCCTGGCCAGACCAGCGCTGGTCACCAGGGATGGGCTGGAACAACATCGGCACGGAGAGCGGCACGGCGATTTCCGCGCTCAACCTCGATGATAACCAACTGGCCGTTGCGGTGACGCCAGCGGCAGTGGGCATGGCGCCGACAGTCGTGGTTCCGCCCTATTTCAAGCTGCGCAACGAAGCGGTTACGGTGGCGGCGGGCGGCACGCTGGCGTTGGCGCTGGAACGCCCGGTCAATGGCATGGAACTGCGGCTTTACGGACAAATTCCTGCGGACGCCAAGGCGTGGCGGGCCGTAATGGGGGTGGATGATCCGGCGCATTTTGCCGCATGGACGCTGAAGCGGATGCTGGCCGCGCGCGGGGTTACAGTAACCGGGACAGTGCGGGCCATGCACCGCGCCGTGGGCCTGTTGGATAGTCCGCGTAACGCGCCGGATAGCGGTGCCGATAGCGGGGTTGGCCCGGCGGTATCGGCTACCGCCACGTTGGCTCGGCTGGTGCCGCCGCCGCTGGCCGATGATGTGGTGACGATCAACAAGCACAGCCAGAACCTCCACGCGCAAGCCCTGTTTCGCCGGCTGGGCACCATCCGGGGAACTGGATCGAACGGTTGGGCGGCGCAAGCGCTTGGCGAAGCTTTGGCCGCGGCCGGGCTGCCGCGCGCCAGTTACGATTTTGCCGACGGTTCGGGGATGTCGACCTACAATCGCGTGTCCCCGCGCGCCGTGGTTGCGCTGCTGCGCTGGGGGGCGGGCCAGCCATGGGGGAACGCGTGGCGTGCTTCGTTCCCGGTTGGCGGGGTGGATGGAACATTGGTCCGCCGGTTCGCTGGAACGCCGCTGCAAGGCCGGGTCTGGGCGAAGACCGGCACTATCAACGGAGCCAGTGCCCTGTCGGGCTTTGTCCGCACGGCTGGCGGACATGAGCTGACCTTTTCAATCCTCGCCAATGACCTTCCCGGCGGCACCAGCGCGGCCGCCGCGATCGACGCCATGCTGCAAGCGATCGCGGCGTCAGATTGAACGATACGGCGCGTTGCTGCTCCACCGCGCCAGAATGGTATCGTGCACAATGGCGCTCAGCAGCTGATCGAACGCGCAGCCCGTCAGGCTGTTGTTCCACCAGATGACTTCCGCTTGCAGGGCCTCCAGCCCGGGCAGCGTCAGCCAGCACACTGTACCCGGGCGAACCCGGTTTACCGCTGCGGCGCAAAACCCGCTGAGCGACAAATCGTGGACCACGGTTTGCAACCCGCGCGCGCCTGAAAAACGCAATGTGGCGGGGATGGAAATTCGCACGCGCGGCGCGCTGCGATCTTCCTGCGCGGCCGTATAATAGGGATCGCGCGTGGGGGTCTGGGTGTCGTTCATCGCCGCTGCCTCCGTTCTGCTGCGCCTGACCCGGACTTGCCGGTCAGGATGCGCAAGCATCCAGCAGAGAGGTTGAACCGGGCTTATGAGGGCTGGTTAACCCGTTCGCGGTGCGGACTGGCGAATTGTTCACCAAACAGGTCAACCACGCGGGCCGCAATCACATCAGGCGATTTGACGGTTTTGGGATCTTCGCCCGGATAAGCCCGCGCACGCATGGCGGTGCGCGTGGCACCGGGATCGATGATCGCCACCCGCACCTTGCTGATGTTGCGCACTTCCTGCGCATAGCAATCGATCAGCACTTCGGCCGCGGCCTTGCTGGCGGCATAGGCCCCCCAATAGGCGCGCGGCGCGGTGGCGACGCTGGTGGTGAAATAGGCCAGCCGCCCATTCGCGCTTTTGCGCAGCAGCGGATCGAACCGGGCGATCAGGGCCTGGGTCGCCAGCGTATTGGTGGTGATCGCCTTGGTGAAGGCCACCTGATCGATGTCAGCGACGGAGGTCAGTTGGGGCAGGATGGCTGCGGTATGTGCCAGCATGTCCAAAACGCCCCAGCGTTCCGCAACGGCATTGGCCAGCCGGGCAATCCCATCGGCGTCGGCAAGGTCTACCGGGGCGATGGTGGCCGCGCCGCCCGCATCGAAAATCGCCTGTTCGACGGTTTCAAGGACCTTGGTGTTGCGTCCAGTCAGCACTACGTGCGCGCCGTTTGCAGCCAGCGCTTGCGCCAGCGCCGCACCGACCCCGCCGCTGGCCCCGGTTACCAGCGCGACTTGCCCGGCAAAACGGCTCATGCCGGTTTGCTCACCGGGAGGGTCAGTTGGTCCTTGTCGCCCTCGCGTTCGGCCAGATCGGTCAGGCGGGTGGGGTAATCGCCCGAGAAGCACGCGTCGCAATGCTGCGGACAACCGGCGTTGCGGCTTTTTTCGCCAACCGCGCGGTACAGCCCGTCGATTGATACGAACGACAGGCTGTCTGCACCAATGTAGCGGGTCATTTCCGCAACATCCATGCGCGCTGCCAGCAGCTTGTCACGATCGGGCGTGTCGACGCCATAGAAGCACGAATAGCTGGTGGGCGGACTGGCGATGCGCATGTGGACTTCGGCCGCGCCGGCATCGCGCATCATTTCCACGATTTTCATCGAGGTGGTGCCGCGCACGATCGAATCGTCGATCAGCACGATGCGCTTGCCCTTCACCAGTGCGCGGTTGGCGTTGTGCTTGCGTTTCACATCGGCATGGCGCGCCCCGTCCGATGGCTGGATGAAAGTGCGCCCGACATAGTGCGAGCGGATGATGCCAAGGCCAAAGGGAATGCCCGATTGCTGGGCATAGCCGATCGCCGCCGGCACGCCGCTGTCCGGCACCGGGACCACCAGATCGGCTTCGGTCGGGCATTCGATTGCCAGTTCGGCCCCGATCTGGCGGCGCACTTCGTAAACCGAGTGCCCGCCCATCACCGAATCGGGGCGGCTGAAATAGACGTGTTCGAAAATGCACGGGCGCGGCGCGTTTTCACCGAAGGGGTGGTGGCTGGTGATCCGCCCGTCGGTGCGCACTTCGACGATTTCGCCGGGTTCGACTTCGCGCACGAATTCTGCGCCCACCACATCAAGTCCCACGGTTTCGCTGGCGAACACCACCGCATCGCCGAGCTTGCCCATCACCAGCGGGCGGATGCCCAGCGGATCGCGGCACGCGATCATCCGCTTGGGGGTCATGCAGATCAGCGAATAGGCCCCCTCGATCATCCGCAGCGCATCGACAAAGCGGTCCATCAG
>JBJOPJ010000048.1:0-15679 GCA_046050825.1 Pseudomonadota bacterium | reverse complement strand
TTCTGCCGGCCACGGGCGCGCTTGATCAGCTGCACCTTTCGGCGCGCGTGCGGGTGGATAGCGGGGTTGCGCAGGGCGATGTGATTTCGCCGTTTTACGATCCGATGATCGCCAAGCTGATCGCCCACGGCCCCACCCGCGAAGCTGCCCGCAGCGCTTTGCTGACCGCGCTGGACGATAGCTTCGTGGCCCCACTGCGGACCAACCAGGGGTTCCTGTTCGAATGCCTGGCCGATCCCGATTTCGCAGCCGGCACTGTCGATACCGGGCTGATCGAACGGCGCGGCGCGGCGCTGATCCCGCCAGCCGAGCCCAGCCAATCCGCCGCCGATGCCGCCGCGCAAGTACTGCGTGGCGGCCAAACGGGGCTGTTCGGGCTGCGCCTGAACCGCGATCCCGAAACCCGCATCGCGCTGTGGGCCGATGGTCACTTGCGGTATGGCGACAGCGCGGCGCAGGGCGATTTGCCCGGCGCGATCCTGTGCGGCGATGCGGCGATCGTTACCGAACGTGGGCAGAGCCGGGTGTTCGCCGCGCAGCCCCCCCGCCCGCGGGCGGGCGCGGCGGCCGGTGATGGCGCGATTCTGGCGCCGATGCCGGGAAAAGTCATCGCGGTCGACGTTGCCGCCGGCGACAGCGTGACCAAAGGACAGCGACTGGCCGTGCTGGAAGCGATGAAAATGGAACACGCGCTGACCGCGCCGTTCGATGGCACCGTGGCCGAACTGGCCGCCACGCCGGGCGCGCAAGTGCAAGTCGAAACGCTGCTGATACGCATCGAGCCACGCGAAGCATAGAACAGAGAACAGAGAACAGGGTCAGGATGAGCTGGAAGCACGAAGTCGAGGAACTGCGGCAACGCCGCAAACTGGCCGAGCAGATGGGCGGCCCCGAAAAAGTGGCCCGCCAGCACGCCCGTGGCAAACTGGATGCCCGCGCCCGGATCAAGGGGCTGGTCGATCCCGGATCGTTTCGGGAAATCGGCAAGATCGCCGGCAAGGGCAGCTACGGCGCCGACGGCGAACTGATCGACCTGGCCCCGTCCAACCTGATCTTCGGGCGCGCCAATATCGAAAACCGCCCGGTCGTGGCGTCGGCCGATGATTTCACGGTGCGCGGCGGGGCGGCCGATGCCGCGATCCACCGCAAGTTCGTGCAGTGCGAACAGATGGCCCACACCCTGAAGCTGCCGCTGATCCGGATGATTGATGGCACCGGCGGCGGCGGATCGGTCAAGACGCTGGAAGATATCGGCGCCACCTATGTGCCCGCCACCCCCGGCTGGGGCGAAATCGTGAAGAACCTGGAAACGGTGCCGGTGGTGGCGCTGGCGCTGGGGCCAACCGCCGGGCTTGGCGCGGCGCGCGTGGTGGCCAGCCACTATTCGATCATGGTCAAGGGCCTGTCGCAACTGTTCGCCGCCGGCCCCGCCGTGGTCGAAGCGATCGGCGAAAAACTCGACAAGGAACGGGGTGACAAGGAATCGCTTGGCGGCAGCGCGATCCACACCCGCAACGGCGTGGTTGACGAGGAAGTGGCCAGCGAAGCCGATGCTTTCGCCCAGGCCCGCCGGTTCCTGTCCTACCTGCCCAGCCATGTCGGCCAAGCCGCACCGCGCACGCCATGCGCCGATCCGGTCAATCGGCGCGAACAGGCGCTGGTCGGCGTTGTCCCGCGTGAGGCCAAGCAGGTCTATTCGATGCGCAAGCTGCTGGACATGGTGTTCGATAATGGCAGCGTGTTCGAAATGGGCCGACAATGGGGCCGCGCGGCGATCACCGCCTTTGCCCGGCTGGACGGTTGGCCGGTGGCCGTGCTGGCCAGCGATCCCAGCTATCTTGGCGGATCGTGGGATGCGCGCACCAGCGAAAAGGCCGAACGCTTTATCAAGCTGGCCGATCAGTTCCGCCTGCCAGTGGTCCATCTGGTCGATAACCCGGGCTTCATGATCGGACTGGCGGCGGAAAGCACCGGCACGATCCGCTATGGCGTCAACGCGATGAACGCGATCTACAAGGCCACCGTGCCGCTGTGCAGCGTGATCATCCGCCGCGCCTATGGCATCGCGGGCAGCGCGATGAGCAACGCCGAGGCGTTTCAGTACCGCTTTGCCTGGCCTTCGGGCGATTGGGGCAGCCTGCCAATCGAAGGCGGGATCGAAGTGGCCTATAAAAGCGAGATCGAAGCCGCCGAAGATCCGCAGGCCCATCTTGAAGCGATCCGTGAACGGCTGAACCGGGTGCGCAGTCCGTTCCGAACGGCCGAAAAGTTCGGGATAGAAGACATCATCGATCCGCGCGAAACGCGCCCGTTGCTGTGCGAATTCGCCGATCTGGCGTGGCGTGCGCTGGGTCAGGACCCCAGATAGGCGGCCAGCGCGGCCTGCTGGGCCGGGTCCAGCCGCAGCCCCAGTTTGGTTCGGCGCCACAGGATGTCTTCGGCGCTGTGCGCCCATTCTTCGGCGCGCAAGTAATCGACTTCGGCCTTGGTCAGCCCCGCGCCAAAGGCTTGTCCCAGCGCCTGCCAGCCAGCCGCCCCGGCCAGCCAACGCTCGGCACGGGTGCCATAGGCCCGGGCGATCCGATCAACGTCTGCTGGGCCAAGGAAGGTATAGCGCAAAGCCAGATCGGCCTTGACCAGCGGCAGTTCGTTGACCCCGAAATCGCCGCCCGGCAGCGCGTGCGCGCCCGTCCACGCGGGGCCGGATAACGCGGCGATGCGGGGGGCGATCAGCGCCACTGCCGCTTCGGCAAGGTGACGATACGTGGTGATCTTGCCGCCATAGACCGACAGCAGCGGCGCGCCGTCCGCCGGGTCCGACAGGTCCAGCCGGTATCCGCGCGTGGCCGCTTCGGGTTTGCCTGAACCATCGTCGATCAAGGGGCGCACCCCGGCATACGTCCACACCACATCGGCCGGCGTCACCGGCTGCGCGAAATAGCGGCTGGCCCCTTCGCACAAATAGGCGATCTCTTCATCGCTGGCGCGGATTGGATCGCCTTCGCGCTGGTCGCGGTCGGTCGTGCCGATCAGGGTGAAATCGCGCTCGTACGGCACGGCAAAGAAGATCCGCCCATCGGGCAGCTGGAAGAAATAGGCATAAGGATGATCGAACAGCTTGCGCACCACGATGTGCGAGCCGCGCACCAGCCGCATCGCGTAATCCGAAGTTTGGCCCAACACACCTTCGACGTTCAGCACCGCCGGCCCCGCCGCATTGACCAGCGCGCGGGCGCGAAACGATCCGGCCGGGGTTTCGATCACCCATGCCCCGCCTTCGCGGCGGGCGGCGGTTACCGGGGTGCGGGTCAGGATGGTGGCGCCGCGTTCGGCCGCGTCCATGGCATTCAGCACCACCAGCCGCGCATCGTCCACCCAGCCATCGGAATATTCGAACCCGGTACCAAACCCCGGCTTGAGCGGCACCCCGGCCGCGTGGCGGCGCAAGTCGATCGTGCGGGTGGCCGGCAGCCGCTTGCGCCCGCCGATATGGTCGTAAAGGAACAGCCCCAGCCGCAGCAGCCAGCGCGGGCGCAGTCCCCGCACGTAAGGCAGCACGAAGCGCAGCGGGTGGATCAGGTGCGGGGCGATGGCCCACAAGGCCTCACGCTCGGCCAGTGCTTCGCGCACCAGCGCGAACTCGTAATGCTCAAGGTAGCGCAGCCCGCCGTGGATCAGCTTGGTTGAAGCCGAGGACGTGCCCTGCGCCAGATCGCCCGCCTCGAACAGCACCACGCTGGCGCCGCGCCCGGCGGCATCGCGCGCGATGCCCGCGCCGTTCACCCCGCCGCCGATCACCGCAAGGTCGAACGTTTGCTCCATCGCGGCCTCAGTGCAGCTCAGGCTCGGGCATGGGCCGGGCCATGCCGGGCGGGGTCAACCGCCGGAACAGCCGTCCGTTTTCCGTGATCAGCACCAAGGTCAGCGTCACCACGCCGCAGCACAGCAGCGCGATCGCCAATGGCCGGGCCGACCCATCAAAGGCCTGCCCGATCAACCCGCCCAGCAGCGAACCCGCCGCCATCCGGATAAACGCCTGAAACGAGCTGGCCGCCCCCGCGGTGCGGGCAAACGGTTGCAACGCGATCGAACCGAAATTGGCGCCGATGAACCCCATCAGGCAGATGTTCGCGCCCATCAGCGGGATGAACTGCCACACGGTTTCGCCCCCCGCCGTGGCCTGCACCACTTGCGCCGCGCTGACCGCGATGAACCCCAGCAACGCGGCATGGCTGACCCGCCGCGCGCCAAACCGTTCAACGATCCGCGCATTGGAAAAATTCGCGAGCGCCATGCCGCCGGCCATCAGGGCGAAAATCAGCGGGAACCGGGCGCCCGCGCCGAAATGTTCGGCAATCAGCTGCTGCGCGGAATTGATATAGCCGAACAGCGCCGCCGAAAGCAGCGCGCCGCCCAGCACATAGCCCATCGCCGCACGGTTGGTGGCGGCTTGCATCATGTTGCGGGCGATCGGCCCGGCGGCGATCGGCTGGCGGTATTCGGGGTGCAGCGTTTCGGGCAGACGCAGATAAGTCCACCCGCCGATTACCGCCGCCATCACGGCCATTCCGCCAAAGATCCAGCGCCACCCGGCCACCAGCATCACCGCCTGCCCGTAACTGGGCGCGATCATCGGCACGAGCATGAACACCACCGAGATGGTCGACATCGCGCGGGCCATCCGATCGCCGCCAAACCGATCGCGAATGATCGCGCCGGGCAGCACCGACAGCCCCGCGCTGGTGATGGCCTGCAGCGCCCGCAGCACCAGCAGCGTGGTAAAATCGCGGACCAGTGCACAGCCCACCGCCAGCACGGCATAAGCCACGAACGAACCCATCAGCACCGGCCGGCGGCCATAGCGATCAGCCAGCGCGCCCGGAACCAGCGATCCAAACCCCGCCGCGAACAGGAACACCGCCACCACCAGCTGGCGCTGATTGGGATCAGGTACCGCCAGATCGCGTGCGATTTCCCCCAGCGCCGGCAGCATGGCATCGATGCACAAGGCCTGCAGCGACATCATCATCGCCATCAGGACGATGAATTCGCGTTCGCCGATTTTGCTGGGCGTTTGACTGGTAACCGAACTGGACATGGCCCCCCAATGGCGGCTTGCGCCGATACTGGCCAGCCCTTTTGCAAGTGTTTCGCGAAGGCCCGTACCCGCCTATGCACAAGGGCATGGACGAATCCGGCGATCACGGCAGCGACAACGGCGAAGAGGCGCGCGGCCTCAGGAAGGTGATCCATGTCGATATGGATGCCTTTTTCGCCAGCGTCGAACAGCGTGACGAGCCCGCCTTGCGCGGCTTGCCGGTGGCGGTCGGCGGCGATGCCGCACGCGGGGTGGTGGCCGCCGCCAGCTATGAGGCGCGCCGCTTTGGCGTGCGCTCGGCCATGCCGTCCGTCACCGCCAAGCGGCTTTGCCCCGAGCTGATTTTCCGCCGCCCGCGGTTTGATGTCTATGGGCAGGTCTCGCGCCAGATCCGCGACATCTTTCTGGACTATACCGCGCTGGTCGAACCGCTCAGCCTGGACGAAGCCTATCTTGACGTGACCGACGACCTCAAGGGCATCGGTTCGGCCAGCCGCATCGCCGAACTGATCCGCGCGCGGATCAAGGCGGAAACCGGGCTAACCGCCAGCGCCGGCGTATCGTACAACAAGTTCATCGCAAAATTGGCCAGCGATCAGAACAAGCCGGATGGCCTGTGCGTGATCCGCCCCGGCGAAGGCGCTGCTTTCGTCGCGGGGCTGGCGGTGCGCCGCTTTCACGGGATCGGGCCGCGCGGGGCCGAAAAGATGGCCGCCCTGGGGATCGAGACCGGGGCCGATCTTGCCGCCCACGACATCCATTTCCTGCGCGAACATTTCGGCAGCCAGGCCGATTACCTGTACCGCGCGGCGCGCGGGATCGATTTGCGCCGGGTCGAAGCGAACCGGGCGCGCAAATCAGTGGGAGCAGAACGCACGCTAGAACGCGACCTGTCTTCCGGCCCGGCCCTGCGCGAAGTGCTGGAACGGATCATCGACATCGCGTGGGAACGGATCGGCAAAAGCCGGGCGAACGGCCGCACGGTTACCCTGAAACTGAAGCACGCCGATTTCAGCAACCTGACCCGCGCCCGCTCGCTCGATGCGCCGGTGGCCAGCCGCGCGATGCTGGCCGCGCTGGCCCATGCCCTGCTGGACGAAGTGTTGCCGCTGGCTCAGCCGGTGCGCCTAGTCGGCCTGACCCTGTCGGCGCTGGATGACGATGCTCCGCCGTCCCCGGCCCCGCAAGCGCCCCAGCCCGAACTGCCGTTCTGACCCATCAAACGCCGGCGGCGCTTATTCTGCCGCGGCAATCCGCGCCAGCCAGTCTTCCAGCCCCGCCGCCAGGCTTGGCGCCAGGGGCCGGGGCAAGGCATCCGGGGCATGGAAGGCCAGCGCCGTAATTTCGCGCCCATCGGGCCGCGGCACGCCGGCGGCCGTGCCGGTGATAAAATGAACGCGGTTGGTGGCGCCGAACAATGGTTCATCCAGCACAGCGAACAGCCGCGCGCCCAGCAGGGTGCAGCCGGTTTCTTCGCTAAATTCGCGCATCGCCGCCCGCACCGGATCTTCGCCCCGGCGGACACCGCCCCCCGGAACCGTCCAGCTATCGCTGCCATAGCTATGCCGGATCAGTAGCAAGCGGCCGCTTTCGTCAAAGGCCAGCACCCGGCACCCCAGCAGTACCGGCCGCCGCACGCGCCACCAATGCTTGCGCAGGCCGTGCGCACAGCGCAGCGCGATGCGGTGCAGCGGGGCCGGGATCAGGTGAAGCCGCATCAGGTAAAGCAGATCACCGGTTGCTGCGCCGCCTTCAGCAAACGGGCCACCGGAAGATCATGCCTCCCCTGCACCGCCGCTTCGAACAAGGCCTGCTTTTCCGCCCCGCGGATCACGAACAACACCGCATCGCTATCCAGCAAGGCGGGGATCGTCAGGCTGAGCCGATCGAACGGCGCTTCGGGGGGCAGGGGATCGGGCGTCAACCGCACCAGCCGCTGGGGGGTATCAGCCTGCGGATCGGTGTTGGGGAACAGCGAGGCAATGTGCCCATCCGCGCCCATCCCCAGCCACGTCAGCGCAAAATGCGGCGGGCTGGCGCCTTCCTTCAGCGCCACCACCTGCGCGCCCAGCGGTTCCAGCGCGGCCCGGATCCGGCCCACGTTGCTGGCGGCATGCTCCTCGGGAACGATGCGGTCATCGCCCGGCCACACCGCGATACGCGACCAATCGAGCGACTGGCCCGCCAGCGCGGCCAGGATCGGGAACGGGGTTGAACCGCCGGGGATGGTGATCGCTATCCCGCCGTCCGCCGCCGCCAGCGCGGCAGCCAAACGGGCGTTCAGCCAAGCAGCGATCTGCGCGTCAGATGCGCCGGGAATAATCTGTGTCATGCTCATTATTGCGGCAATAGCACCGCCATCCCCGCGCAGGAACGGCCGTGCATTGCTATTCGCCGGAGCAAGGTTCTGGGTTCAGGCGATCACGGATGACAGGAACCACACGCGCTGCTGGGCCTGATCGGTCCAATCGTCGATTGCGCCTTCGGTCGCGTTGTCGCCCGCCGCCGTGGCCGCGGCTTTGGTTTCGCGCAGCGCCGCAATCAGCGCGGCATTATCGCCTTGCAGTTCGGCAACCATGGCTGCCGCCGAAAGCGTGGCATCGTCCTGCGGCTTGATCCGGGTTTGGCCCGCGATCGCCTGGATCGAGGTTAGCGTGGCGGCGCCATTCTTGCGCACGCGTTCCGCGATCAGATCCGTCAGCGCGAACAGTTCGGCGGCCTGTTCGTCGAACAGCAAGTGCAGGTCGCGGAACTGCGGGCCGCGCACGTGCCAATGAAAGCTCTTGGTCTTGAGGTAGAGCGCGAAATAATCGGCCAGCAGCGCATTGAGGCTGCCCACCAGCGCCTTGGTCGCATTATCGGTATTGCTCATGTCGAATTCTCCGTCGGCGGCTATAGTTTGAATGGTACCATTGCCGTCCTGCCCGGCGAAACGCATTTAGGCGGTCGCTGCAATCGGATCTCTCGATCAGCGCGCGCTCCAGCCCAGCACCAGCGCCAGCAGGAACAGCACAATGCCCAGCCAGCGGCGCACGCGCGCAAGCGGCAGTTGCAGCAAGCGTTGCCCGGCCGCCCAGCTGGCCGCCAAGATGACTCCGCTGCCGATCGCCCCGCCCAAGCCAACGGCCCACGGTGCGCCGGTGGCCACAGCAAGCGCAAACAGCATGAACCGCGCGCCATCGGTCAACTGCAGCGTCAACAGGACCAGCGCGAATGCCCCGAGCGAGCGGGTCGGCTCAGCCGGCAGGCGGAGCTGGCGGCGGACTATCAATTCCATCGCGCCAAGGCCCAGCGCCAAAGCGGCCAGCATTGACCGAGGCGCGGCGGCCAGATCATGACCCAGCAACGCGGCGGCCCAGCTTGCCAGCCAGATCGTGCCCAGCGTGGAGGCCAGTGCAATAACCAGAACGGCCCATGGGCGGCCATGCCGTCCCGCCAGCGCGGCCACCAGCATCTGATCACGCGCCCCAAAGCCTGCGATCAGGCTTGCCACCAATCCAAACACAAGCTCCGCCATCCGGCGCAATGGCCACGCCGTGCTGAATTAATCAAGCGCGATTGACCGGCCCGGGAAAGCCCCTCCGATCCGGGCCTCGCCCCCTCGAAAATGATCTGGCGAGACTTAAATCCAAATATGCATTTTTTCGAATGGAGGTAATAAAATCAAATTTTACATTTGATTTACCGATCGCATTTATGAATTCCAAAATGCGTTATCCTAGTCAGATTTGATTATAATTAATTTGCTGATATTCTTGGAAAATTTCCCGGCCGAATTATAAAAGCGCCATGGTTAGACTTGACAGCCCCACGGCAAAATATGCCCGCCGCCGTGAGGAAATTCTCTGGGAAGCATCGGCGCAAATCAACTCCCACGGCGCCGGTGGAATGACCCTGACCGCAGTGGCCCGCAAGCTGGGGCTCGATACCTCCAGCATCACCTACTACTTCAAGCGCAAAGATGATCTTACCGCCGCGTGCCTGGCCCGCTCGCTGGAATGGCAGCTTGGGGTGGCGCGCCGCGCCGCGCAGCTGCCCACCCCCCGCGAACGGGTCCGCGCGTTCCTTGCCGAACATTTCGCGCTGCATCGCCGCCAACGCGATCCGGCTACGCCGCATCTGGCACTACTAGCCGATATGGGCGCACTGCCGCGCGATGTGCGCGCCGGCCTTGATAGCCTGTTTGGACAGATCCGCACCGAAGTGCGGGGCTTCTTCGCCGCCGGGGACAGCCCGGAAGCGGGGGATCAATCGCTGATCGCAGCCGCAGTGCTGCTCATGTCGGTCTATCATTTGGCCGGTTGGATTGACCGTTACCTGCTGAAAGATTTCGAGCGGGTCGAAGCCCGGATGTTCGATCTGCTCGAACACGGCTTGGCAGGCGGCGGGCCGTGGCCGGTCGAATTCGACCGGATCGTCGAAGATGCCGGAGACAACCCCGCGCTCACCCGGTTCCTTCATGCCGCAACCGACCTGATCAACCGCAAGGGCTATGTCGGCGCCAGCGTAGAGCGGATTGCCGGCGAACTGGGCCTGTCGACCGGCAGCTTCTATCATCACCTGGACAACAAGAACGATCTGGTGGTCGCATGCTTCAAGCGCACGTTCGCCATTCTGGAGCGCGCCTGTGGTCTGGGCGTAACCGCAGGCGGAACCCACAGCCAGCAATTGGCCCGAACCTGCGCCAGCCTGTTTGCATTTCAGTTCAGCGCCGAAAGCCCATTGCTGCGCGTCAACGCAATTCAGGCGCTGCCCCCAGACTTGCGCGACCAGACCATGCTGCACACGGTGCAATACGTGCGCCACGTGACAGGCATGGTCAGCGATGCAATTGCGGGCGGCGAAATGCGCGCGGTCGACCCGACGTTGGCAAGTTATGCGGCATTGGCTGCCGTCAGCGCGGCAGCGCACTTGCGGAACTGGGCCAAAGGACGACCGCTTGGCGATGCTGTCGCGCTTTATTCACGCACCCTGAGCCAAGGGATTTTCTAGATAGCGGCGGACTTTACGGGCAGCAGCCCGCTTGGCCATCGGTTCTGCCAGGGCGCGGGCAAGGTTGCGACCCTTTTCAAGCCCCCGTCCGCGCCCTGGCAAGCCCAAGGGCGTGATCGCCATCCGCATCGCGCGGAGGACAGAATTTTCTGGGTGGAGGTGCAAAGCGCAGCATCATCGCAGGCTTTTGCCTTGCCGATGTGGCCGCTGTTCTTGCCCCCACCGAGATCACTGACGTCAACATAATCGATTTGCGAATATCGGCAATACCCGAATTCTAGACCGTTATTCTGGCTATTATAATGCCCGAAATGAACGAAAATTTAGCTGGGAAATCAAAACCGACTTTGGATTATGCTGACAAACTAAATTCCCACAGGCGGCATCCGCAGCACTTTACCCATGCGTTCGCACCGTCAATGGCTTGGCCAGTGCAAGCCTGACAGCCTCGGTTAAGTGATTACTTCCGTTTTTGCAAGTATTGGTAAGTGGCGGCGACAAGCACCAAAATGGGACATGCGCCCACGCAAAACAGTCAAGATCAGCGAAACACGCACCCAACTTCGACACCGAAGATCTGATGATCGCGTGCTGCGTGGTCCGGACCAGCACGTGGGACATGGTTGAGGAAGTCTACCTCTCGAAGGAATATGGCTACGAAATGAAATTCATGCCATCGGACGAACGCCAGCCCACCAGCCTGAAATCAATCTATACCACCCTGAAAATGAGCCGCGAAACAGCGCGGCGCAAAGTGGTGAAGATCGTGGCGGGCGGCACTTTGGTAAAAGTGAAGGGCGGCTATGTCTTCCCGGCACAAACGGAAGACAACGACCTGCCCCGCGAAGTGCGCCGCGCCATCGTCGAAAACGCGGAACACTTCATCGAATACGCCAATCGCGTCCAGCCATCCTAAGCACAAGCTGGGCGCAGAGCGACAAACTGCAGCGCAGGCTATTGTCAGACTTTAGGGAGCAGGGTTTCGCCGAAACCCTTGGAAAACTGGAGCGGGCGAAGGGATTCGAACCCTCGACCCCAACCTTGGCAAGGTTGTGCTCTACCCCTGAGCTACGCCCGCTCTGACGTTCGCGATCCGGCGCCTTTTGGCCCGAGGATCGGGGTGGAGGCGCGCCGTTAGCATCGGCCACCACCCTTGCCAAGGGGAAAATTCGCATTCCGCCCATTGCGCGCTTTATCCCTTCACAAATGGCAACAAAGGCCCACATTGGGCACCAGTTCGCGCGTCAGCGCATCACACCCGATGGAGTTTCCCCTTGGCAAGCATGGGCCTTAACCTCGACGAACAGAAAGCGGTGGACCGGTTCCGCCAGACCGTAGTCGAGCCTTCGATGACCAACCTGGTCATCCTTGATTTCTGGGCCGAATGGTGCGGGCCGTGCAAGGCGCTGACCCCGGTGCTGGAAAAAGTGGCCGCCGAATATGCCGACAAGGGCGTGGTGCTGGCCAAAGTCAACGTTGACGAGGACCAGTTCATCGCGGCGCAATTCCAGGTCCGATCGATCCCGACGGTCTATGCGCTGTTCCAAGGCCAGCCGATTGCCGACCTGACCAACGCCCGCACCGAATCGCAGCTGAAGGCGCTGCTGGACCAGTTGCTGGCCAAGCTGCCCATCAAACCGGGCGCGGCGGGCGAAGAAGACGTAACCCCGCTGATCGCAATCGCGGAAGACACGCTGGGCGGCGGCGATGCGGCCGGCGCGGCGGGC
Source organism: Pseudomonadota bacterium (assembly GCA_046050825.1). Classification (GTDB taxonomy): domain Bacteria; phylum Pseudomonadota; class Alphaproteobacteria; order Sphingomonadales; family Sphingomonadaceae; genus Novosphingobium. The sequence goes on along the minus strand of JBJOPJ010000048.1, from coordinate 3,862 downwards.
ATGTTCGCACAGATCGTGGAAGTGGCTCCCGGCAACCCGGCGGCGCAGGCCGGCCTGATCCGCGCCTTGGTGACCGCGGGCGAAGTTGAGCATGCCGAAACGGTGCTGGCCGCGCTGCCGCCCGAACTTGCCGCCGATGCCGATATCGCCCGCGCCAAAACCGCGCTCGACCTGGCGAAGGACAAGCCGGAAGACGCTGAGCTGGCCGGGCTGCGGGCAGCCGCGCAGGCCAACCCCGCCGATATGGACGCGCAGCTGGCCTATGCCACCGCCGCATTCGCCGCGGGCGACCGGGATGGCGCCACCGACACGCTGTTGGCCATGATCGCCGCCGACCGGGCGTGGAACGATGGCGCGGCGCGCGCCAAGCTGCTCCAGATCTTCGAAGCCGTGGGGCTGGAGGATCCGTGGGTTGCGGCCCAGCGCCGCCGGCTTTCGCTGATCCTGTTCGGCTGAGCGGGGGCAGGGGCGGGTGCGCATCTCAATCTTCCCCTTGCCGGGCGTGATCCTGTTTCCGGGATTGCAATTGCCGCTGCACATCTTTGAGCCGCGTTACCGCGCGATGATCAAGGATGCGCTGGCCCGCGATCGGCGGATCGGCATCATCCAGCCCCAACGCGCCGAAGAAGGCGCGCCCCTGTTCAGCGTTGGCTGCCTGGGCCGCATCGCCGACGTCGAGGCCCTCGACGATGGCTGCTTCAACGTCGTGTTGGAAGGCGAGGCGCGGTTTCGCCTGACGCGTGAACTGGATGCCATCACCCCGTTCCGGCAAATCGAGGCCGAACTGCTCCCGGAAGCTGGCGGGGCGGCGCTATCCCCGGTCGAGCGGGCCGGGTTCGAACGCGAGGCCCGCCGCTTTGCCGAAAGCCAGGGCTATCTGGTGGATTGGGATGCGGTCACGCGGCTGGATGACGAATCGCTAATCGATGGCAGCAGCCAGATCGTGCCATTCGACATTGCCGCCAAGCAGGCCCTGCTGGAAGCCGGGACCCTGTCGGAACGCTGCGAATTGCTGGTCCAGTTGATGCAGTTCTTCGGCCGGCGCGATGGCGACGACAGCCGCGTCACACTGCAGTAAGCACGGCCTTTACCCCATCGATCACATATTGCGCGGCCAAGGCCGCCAGCAACACCCCCAACAGCCGGGTGATCACGGCTTCCACCCGGGTTCCCAGCAAGCGCATCAGCGGCCCGGCTGCCGCCAGCGCGAACAGCGTTAGCAGCATCACCCCGCCCAGCGCCGACAGCACCACCAGCGTTTCGCTGCTGCCGTGCGCACGCGCCGTCAACAGCATGATCGTGGCGATCGAACCCGGCCCGGCGATCATCGGCATGGCCATCGGAAACACCGAGACATCCTCGACATGCTCATCGCGGATCTTTTCGGCCCGTTCTTCGCGGCGCTGGGTGCGCTTTTCAAACACCATGTCGAGCGCGATCACGAACAGCATGATCCCCCCGGCGATGCGGAACGAATTCAGTTCGATGTGCAAGGCGCCCAGCAGGTTTTCGCCAAACAGCGCGAACACGATCAGGATCAGAGTGGCGATCACACACGCGCGCACCGCCATCGTCACCGCCTGGCGCTGCGTGGCGCCGCTGACCAGCCCGGCATAGATCGGGGCGCAGCCGGGCGGATCAATCACCACGAACAAGGTGACGAAAGCCGAGAAAAACAGGTCGATCATTTGGTGCCCGGTGCCGAAACTTCGACGATCTGAACCGGCGACAATTGCCCGCCCTGCATCAGGCTGACGGTAAAGCGCCGGGCGCCATCGGGCTGCACCGCCACCGCATAAGTCAGCGTACCATCGTCTGATTGGCCGGAGCGCCCAGCCGGATCGAGCGGCGGCAGCTGCTTGATCTTGTCACGCTTTGCAGCCCGTGCGGGTTTGCCGGCAGGGCAATCGGCCACTTTGGCAACGATCATATCAGGCGCATCAAGCGGCATCGCCAGCGCATCGCCCTGATCCATCACCCACTTGTACTTGCCGTCGTTCTGGCGCTGCCACACGGTCGTGAAATAGCCGGTGGCATCGGCCTGTTGCCCGGCGCTCTGTTGCCCCCCGCTCTGCTGCCACGCCCCGCGCGTGACCGCGATCGAACCATCGCAGCTCGACCAGACTTGGTGCGGCTGCCATTTTGCCGCTGCGGCGGGGTTGGCCTTATCTTTCAGGTAAGCCTGCACATAGACCAGCTGCGGCACAAACATCACCGCATCGGCCGTGGCCGTAGCGCGAAAGGCCGTCCACTGGCCCTTGTCCTGCGCCAATTGGGCAAAGGCGATCTCGGCCGCGATCGCCGCGCTGGGATTGGCATAATTGCCGGCCGGCGCGCGATCCCGCGCGCTGACCGGTCCGGCGATGGCAACAAGGATGGCGGCGATCAGAAGGCGCTTCATGCGCCGGGCTTACAACGCCCCTTCGGCCAGCGCCACCCCGGCATTGCGATGCGCGGCCACCAGCGCATTGCGCAGCAGCACGGCAATCGTCATTGGCCCCACCCCGCCGGGAACCGGCGTAACGGCCGCGGCAACTTCCAGCGCCTGGGCATAATCAACGTCGCCGACCAGGCGGCCCTTGGTCTTGCCTTCGGCGGGCGGCAGGCGGTTGATGCCCACGTCGATCACGGTTGCGCCGGGCTTGAGCCAGCTGCCCTTGACCATTTCCGGACGGCCAACGGCGGCCACCACGATATCGGCGCGGCGCACCACGTCCTCAAGGTTGCGGGTGCGGCTGTGGGCAATCGTAACGGTGCAGCTTTCGGCCAGCAGCAGCTGAGCCATCGGCTTGCCGACCAGAATCGAGCGGCCGATCACCACCGCATCGAGGCCCGAAAGATTGCCGAGCCGGTCCTTGAGCAGCATCAGGCTGCCCAGCGGCGTGCAGGGCACCAGCCCGGGCAGGCCCAGCGCAAGGCGGCCGGTGCTGGTGGGCGTTAGGCCATCAACGTCCTTGTCGGGGCTGATCCGTTCAACCACGGCCTGTTCATCAAGGTGCCCCGGCAGCGGCAACTGCACCAGAATGCCATCGACCATCGGATCGGCGTTGAGCTGGTCCACCAGCGCGATCAGCGCGGCCTGCGTGGTATTTTCGGGCAGCTTGTATTCAAAGCTGGCCATGCCGCATTCGACCGTGGCCTTGCCTTTCGAAGCAACATAGACCTGGCTGGCCGGGTCTTCGCCTACCAGCACCACGGCCAGGCCCGCCTTGCGGCCAGCCGCCTGTTCAAAGCTGGCGGCATAGCCCGCCACCCGGGTCCGCAGACCCGCCGCAAAAGCCTTACCGTCGATGATCGAAGCCGTCATTGCACACTCGCCATTGCCAGTCCGTAGAGGACCTTTTGAAGGATGGTCAGCCCCACGATCAGCACCATCGGCGAAAAATCGATGGCGCCGGTATCGGGCATGATCCGGCGGATAGGGGTAAGGATCGGCTCCAGCAGGGCGTTGATCGCCTGCCAGGCAGCGCTGACAAAATGGTTGTGAAAGCTGATGACGTTGAACTGCAGCAGCATCGCCATCACGAACTGGATGATGACCAGCGTGACGACAATCGAGATCAGATAACCGATAATGTCGATCAATGTGTAAAGCAGCACAGGCCTATCCTCGTTCCGGTTTGCGTAGTGCGCTGATAGCCCAAGGCCCCGCGAACCGGCAACCGGAGTTCCCTGCGCGATTTTGTAAGCAGTGCTTACTAATTTGTCCAGCCCCCGAAGGCCGGATCCGACATCAAGCGCGGATCAGCGTTCCGGCGCCGCGCGATGTGAATACTTCCAGCAGCATCGCGTGCGGCACCCGCCCGTCCAGCACCACCGCCGCCTCGCAGCCGGCCTCAACCGCATGGACGCAAGTTTCCAG
>JBJOPJ010000047.1:0-15686 GCA_046050825.1 Pseudomonadota bacterium | reverse complement strand
GGTTACGCGAAGTCTAGGCCAGCCGCGTGTAGCAGCTGGTAATTATCGCCGCCCGGCAGTCCCGAAATTTCCTCTGGAATCCATCCGGCTGTGCCCTGCGACAACCGCCGCACGGCAATCCGCCCGCCGCCAATTGGCACCTGCATCAGGCACGACCAGTCTTCGCCCGGCGGGCTGAAATCGAACAACGCCGGCAAAGCCAATCCGGCCAGCGCCGCGCCTTCGACAATATCCGTCCTCGCAGCAGCACCGCCCGGCGATCGCAAATCGATGAAATCCGCCACGCGAACGCGCCTGCCTGCAAAAACCAACGCGCCATCCTCGCGCACGATTTTCCCGCATCCGGCAACTAGCGACTGTGCATCGAAGCGGTCCAGCAATTCGATGTGCAGTTGCGCGGAGTCCAGCATCGCCACTGGTTCGCCAAGCGTGCTGACCGCACCGCTGCGCTCGGCAATTACCAAACCCGGCCATTGCCCAACGATACACGGCGCCAGCGTTTGGGCCAGGCTGGGCGGCAACCGCTGCGGAAACACCAGTTCCAGGCAATCGCCGGGGATCTGCGCATCGCCCGACAGCAGCAGCATCCGCAAAGCAGGCACATGGCTCCGCAGCTGCAGCGCCAGTATCGCGGGTAAAAACCCTTCACCCCCAATGGCTAAATCGAACACGCCCACCCCATCCTCACCTCGTCCTGACCCCGTCCTGACCCCGTCCCGCCCCCGCCTTCACCCTGTTTCGCGACTCGACTCGCCGTAAATCGGCCCTGCAAATCACCGATCCGGCCTGCTCAACACGCCGTTAACCCTTTCCGTAAGCTGAAAACTTTAACCTCCCGGGGCAATTCGATCATTTTGGGAACTAAATTTTTTATACGTATTTTCTGTATGTTAAATCGAATTTTGTGTCATTTTTGGACATCCAGCACCGCTAAATCCGCCTCACCTGTAATTATATTTGTCACTATGGACGTTGTTGCGATAATAAACATCCATAACGGGATGAATTCAGGAACCCTCTGAAAACAGAGGCGAACGCACTCCTAAAAAATTCAGGTCGCACTGATTGGAACTGAACCTTGGCCGAGAACCCTCTCGGCCGTGTGGGGAACTGTTGGAGCGATTGAGCCATGCAGCTGAGACGGATCATGGAGACGGGTTTTCGCCGCTTCACGCTGACAGCAGTGCTGTTGGCGATCCCGTGCAGCGCATCCGCCGCAACGGTGCCGATCACCGCCTACTACCCCGATGGCAGCCAGCCTGCCGGATCGCCAGCTGCCGCGGTCATGATGATCCCGGTGACTGCATCGGTCGGCGGTGTCTGCGGATTTGTGCCTGGAAACGAACCCAACGGCACGATTAACGCGGGCGCAATCGACGTCAGCCAGTGGTCGGGACAAGTCCCTTTCACCGTGCGCTGCACGGCGCCGTGGCGGATCGCGGTTTCATCGCTGAAAGGCGCACTGGAAACCCCCGGCAGCAACGCGACCGGATATTCGCGCCGCGCGCCTTATGACGTGAAGCTGCATGTCAATTCCGACGCCGGGGTGGTGGAACGCAATTGCGCCGTTGCCCTGATCGATCAAGCCGCAGGTGCGACAACTTGCGATTTCGAAGGCACCGCATCGACCGGCAATGGCCTGCTGGTGCAGCGGTCGTTCAATCTGGCCGGCTCGTACATCCAGGCTTCGGCCCCGGCTTACACCGGCTCTGAAGTGCTGGTTGCCGGCACATACAACGACACACTGACCGTATCGATTTCACCCGCGACCTAGTGCGCGGCGATTACCGGTCCGCGCTCTAGGTCGCGGCCCAAAACCCAAGCCGGAATACGGCACGACATAAGGAGTGAAGTTATGAAGAAGATTGCCCTTGCCGCCATCGCGGCTGCTGCCCTTGGAACCACACCAGCCTACGCCCAGAATGTTACAGGTACGATCAACCTGACCGGTTCTGTCGAAGCCAAGTGCGTGGTCCTGCCGGATTCACTGGGCACGTTCACCGATACCGTCAATTTTGGCGAACTGGCGCAGGCCAACGGAACGCTGCGCACCGGGCTTGAGACGCAGTTCGGCACGCGCTCGTTCTCGGTAAAGTGCAACGGCGCCGCGCCCCAGATTTCGGTCAACGCCGATCCGCTGCAAACCACTGCACCAGCCGATGCGGGTTATGACAACAGCATCGATTATCAGGCCGCCGTTGCGCTTGACACGCTTACCCCAACGGCCCCGTTCACCAACGATTCGAGCGCTGCCGCCGGTGCTTTGACCCCGGTCAGTTCGCGCCTCGTGAACAACCTGCAGAACGTGCACATCGCAACCAGCAACTATCGCACCAACGCGCTGACCGACCTGCTGGTCGCGTCGCCCAGCTATACCGGCAAGATCACCGTCGTGATCGCTCCGAACTGAACGAACGAAGGGGAACACGGCCATGCATAAGCTTGTCATCCTTGCCGCACCGCTACTGCTGGCCGCCTCTCCGGTGGCGGCGCAAAGCGTCAACGGGAACGTCAACATCGACGGATCGGTCGCCGCACGCTGCCTGTTCGCCATTCCCAACGCGACGATCCACCTGAACGAGATCTCGCAGCTGGGCTCCGGCGCAACCGCCGGCACGCTCAATGCCGGCGCGGTAAACGGACAAACAGCCTCACTTAACGCATGGTGCAACGGCGCGGCATCGACCATGGCGGTCGAAACCACCGCGTTGACGCTGCAAAGCCCGCCCGCGACGATCCCCTCGGGATTTGTCAGCCGGGTTGATTACGCGGCGGATGCAGCCGCCAGCACGGCCACCGGCACCGACAGTTCGCTGTCGCCGGGCGCCGGCACGCCGGTCACGGTGGGCCTGTTCAACAGCAACATCGCCGTCAGCCTGAAAGACGCCGCCACCGCCGCCGGATTGCTGGTGGCCGGAACCTATACGGGCAACGTCAAGGTAACCCTGACCCCGGCCCTCTGATCCCCAGGGATCGGTTGGCCCAGACCGGAATGATCCGATGAAGAAGTTGATCTGCATTTCTTTCCTGGCGCTGGCTACCCTCCCGGCCAATGCTCAGGCGCAGGCGGACGACACGGGCGAAGCTGCCATCGATGCCCGTGTCGCTCCCCTGTGTATCCTTGGCGCCCCGGTGCCCGCGCAGGTCAATCTTGGCCTGTTGGCAGATACATCGGGGACCCGCGCCGGGCGCATCGCGGCTGTGCCGGCGCAAGTCGTGACGCTGCCCGCCAGCTTCTGCAACTTCGCCGGATCGGTGGTGCGGGTGGATGCATCGGCGCTGGTTTCATCCGATCCGGCCACGCCGCAATCCGGGTTTGCCCGCGCGGTCAATTACACGGCGACAGCCACCGGCTGGGCCGCGGCCAGCGCGCTGGCAACCACCGCGGCACAGGATGATGGATCATCGCCCACCAGCAGCGGGACCAGCGCGGTACAACCGCTGCCCCGGATCGCGAACATCGATGTCACGCTGTCCAGCTTCGCCGTCCCCGGTGACCGTATTCTGGTTGCGGGAAATTATCAGGGCCTTGTCGTGGTGACGCTGGGCGCCGCCGCAGTCGAATAAACACAGGACAAATGTCATGCGCAATTCCGTCCTTTTTCTGACCTTCGCCAGCCTTTCGCTTGGCAGCCTCGCGCTGCCGGTTGCGGCCCAGGCCCAATCGACAACTTCGACCAAGGAGTTCGCGGTGATCGGCAATGTCCCCGCGATGTGTTCAGGCGGAACGCTGGTGGGCGATGGCACTTTCGATGTCGGCGTGCTGACCGATACCACCACAGGCTTGCTGCGGGCCGATCTTGCAGCGCCAAACAAAGTGCTGGCGGGCTCGTTCTGCTCAACCCGCAGCACCATCAACATCGTGGCCACCCCGATGACCGCGCAAAGCTTTACCGCGGCGGCGCCAGACGGGTTTTCGCGCACGGTCCACTACACCGCCACGGCGGCGGGCTGGACGGCCACGGCCGCCAGCTATGACACCGCCGCAACCAGCAACAGCGCGGCAACCCAGACCCGGACCACCGCGTTCACCGGCGATATCGTGGTGGGCGTCAGCAATTTCGCAACCGGTGGGGGGCAGGCGCTGCGCCTGGTCGCCGACCCGACTTATCGCGGCTTGATCAGCGTAACGCTGAGCGTGGCGGATTAACGATGATGACCCGGCACCCCAACGTGTTGCGGGCGATCGCACTGGCTGCGTTCTGCACCGCAACGCCCGCTTCGGCCCAATCCGATACGGCTAGCCGTGACCTGCCGGTAACCGGCAGCGCGCCGCAAATCTGCGCCATGCAAGATGGCCGGATCCAGCCCGGCGGCCTGATCAACATCGCCGGGACCAGCGGCACGACCCTGCAGATCCAGCAGTTCGTCGATCCGCAAACGCTGGCGGCCCGCGCAGCCAGCGCCACCGTTGATTTCGATGCGGTCTGCAACTTTCCGCACAGCGTCAGGATCGAATCCCAAGGCAACGGCCTGTGGCCAACCGACGGGCGGGTCAGCTCATCGGCCCAAGGCTTTGCCTATGCGGTGCCGTACACTGCAATCGTGAACTGGGCCGGCAGCAATGCCGCGCTGAGCGCGACCGGCAAAGTTCGCCAGAACATCCAGCAATCGTTCACGGTCGATCAACCGGCCCAAGGAACGCTCAGCCTGCGGATTCAAATCGCCGAGGGCGCCTCGAATGTCGAGAACCGCGCCCCGGTATTGGCCGGCGACTATGCCGACACCCTGCGCATTTACCTGGAGCCACGCTGATGCAGCTTCGCCGTGCCTTGTTCGCCCTGCCCTTCATCCCCTTGGTGATGATCGCGGCTGTCCCGGTCCACGCGCAAAGCCTGGATACGGCCACGCGAAACGTCGACCTTGCGGGCAATGCGCCAGCCGCTTGCGTGATCGCGCAACCCACCGCCAGCCAGACGGTTAACGCCAGTTTCAGCGCGACCGGCGCCACCAGTGGCCAAATCACGATCACGCAACTGGCCGATTCCGAAAATGCCATGTCGCTGGAAAGCGCGATCCGGATCGATTTGCCGGTCACGTGCAACAGTTCGCACCACGTCACGGTGCGGTCATCCAATGGCCGGCTGCAGCGGACCGGGGGCGGCAACGCAGCGCAAACGACCGCCGGGTTCATCGATGTGATGAACTACCAACTGGCAGTCGATTGGGACGGTGCAACCCGCAGCATGAGCAGTTCCGAAGGAACCCGGTCAATCGAAACTCCGCATGCTGCCAAGGGCGATCTGACACTGAACTTTTCCACTGCTGCGGGAAGCGGTCCGCTGGTGGCCGGGCAATACACCGATGCGATTGTCGTCGAATTTGTCGCGGCAAACTGAACTGAAACGCGGAATGCACAGGAGCTCATCGTGAGACGACGGATTAAACACATGCTGGCCCTCCTTACCGCAGCGATCGTGCCGGTGCAGGCGGCCTTGGCCATGACGGTTCAGCCGGTGGTGATCGATCTGCAAACCGCCGGGTCCGGGATGTCGCAAGTCATCACGGTCGAGAACACTTTCCCCAGCGCGCTGCCCGTCGAAATCGGCATCCAGCAGCTTGAACTGGGCAGCGACGGCGTAAAGCAGACCGGCAAAGACCCCGGCGACCTGCTGGTCTTCCCGCCGCAAGCCCTGATCGAACCGGGCCAGACCCAGACATTCCGGGTGCAGTACGTGGGCGATCCGGCGCTGACGAAAAGCAAGCACTACTACGTCACGGTTGCCCAACTGCCGATCAAGCTGCCTGAAGGGCAATCGGCCATCCAGATCCTGTACAACTTTCAGGTTCTGGTCAGCGTCAGCCCCCCCGGACAAAAGCCGAAGATCGTGGTGGATTCCGCACAACTGGGCCGCAACCCGGCGGGCAAGCCGATCCCGATGATTACGTTGCACAACGATTCTAGCGCCCATGGCTATCTCGCCAACGGCCACTTGCGCGTGGTTGAGCACGACACAGCCGGCAAAGAAGTGTTCGCCCGCACCCTCTCCGGGGCGGAAATCCAGCAATCGATGGGCTTTGGGCTGGTCGGCGGGGGTCAGGCCCGCACGGTTGCGGTGCCGCTCGAATTGCCAACCGACACTGGAACCGTAGAGGCGAGCTTCGTGCTCGACAACTGATATGCGCACGCGTGGAATTCTACCCTCACTGACCATCGGCTCGGGCATCGCGATCCTGATCGTGCCGACCCCGTCCTTCGCTGGTAATGGGGCCAGCGCCAGCGATGGCGGGCCGATCCTGCCCGGGCTGGCCGCCGCCGAAGGCCAAATAACCACCGCGCCGATCGCCCCGCCAGCCCGGCAGGTGCGGCTTAACCCCACCGGCCGGCCGATCGTGCTGACAGTGCCGCTTAAGGATGGCGCCACCTACCTTGGCGATATCCCGCTAACGATTGGCGCCGATGATGCACTGCAGTTTCCGGCCGACCGGCTGTTCCAGTTGCTGACCCCGATCACCGCACCGGAAATTCTGGACACCTTGCGCAACAACCTTGCCGGCAAGGCGCTGATCGGCCCGGCCGACTTGCAGCCCAACGGCATCACGCTGAACTATGATCCACGCACGCTTGAATTGCTGCTGACGATCCCGGTTGAGAAGCGCGCTTCGCGGGAACTGTCGGTTTCAGCGCTGGATCGGGTCAAGCTTGGATCGTATTATCAGCCGGCCAAAGCCAGCGCCTACCTGAACGTTCGCGGCAGCCTGGATCTGGCGGAAAGCGGCCCCGACAGCGGGTTTGCCGATCCGATCTTCTTCCTCAACGGCGCAGTGCGCCTGGGCGGGATCGTTGCGGAAAGCGATGCGATCTGGTCGCCCGGCCGCATCGGTACCGATTTCCAGCGGCTGGGCAGCCGGCTGGTCTATGACGACATCGATCACCTGATCCGCTTCAGCGCGGGCGATCTGCAGCCGCAAGTTCGCGGCTTTCAGGCCACGCCCGAAATCGCCGGGGTCTCGCTGTTCCGGTCGTACAGCGTCCTTAACCCGCAACAGATCATCCGGCCGCGCGGCGATCGCACGTTCAAGCTTGAGCGCACATCGACAGTTGAAGTCATCGTCAACGGCCAGCAGGTGCGCCGTCTGCAGCTTGCCCCCGGGATCTACAACTTGCGCGATTTCCCCTTCGCGCAAGGCGGCAACGACGTTCGCCTGAACGTGCTGGACGATACCGGCCGCACCGAAGTGCTGCAGTTCAACATCTTTCTGGACCAGACCCAGCTGGCCCGCGGGCTAAGCGAATTCGGGCTGTACGCCGGGGTTAAGGCCCCACTCGATGCCAACGGCCCCAATTACAGCAACGACTGGATCGTGACCGGTTTCGTCCGCCACGGGCTAAGCGATGCCGTTACCCTTGGCGCGAACATTCAGGCCGACGACCGGATTCAGATGGGCGGCGCAGAAGCCGTGTTTGGCACGGTTATCGGCAGTTTCGGCACCCACGTCGCGTACAGCCACACCAAAGGATATGGCGATGGCTTTGCGGTTCAGGGCACGTTCCAACGGCTGATCCAGCATGGCAACGGCCAATCCGACAGCGTCAACCTGTTCGCCGAACACCGCAGCCGCAAGTTTGCGCCGGTCACATTCTTTCTCGCTGACAATCCATACAAATATGAAGTGGGCGGCGGTTATACCCACGCCTTCAGCTCAGAGTTCTATGGCGGGATCGACGGCCGGTTTTCCAAGGGCCGAAACACCGTTCCGGACTTGCAGAGCTACCGGGTGTTCACGGGTTGGCGGCTGACCCCGCTGGCCAACCTCAGCACTGAATTCCGCTATAATCAGGACAGCCGGGGCAAGGAATACAGCGGATTCCTGACGCTGACGATCAACATCGGCCGCAGTTCAAGCTTGCGCAGCGAATACGACACCCGCGAAAACCGCGTGCGGATGTCTTACCAGACACTGCACGGATCGGGCGTTGGCAGCTATAACGTGATGGCCGATGCCGAACGGTCCGACCTTGGCTCGAACGTTGCCGTGAACGCCAGCTACTTCGCCAATCGGGCGGAACTGGGCTTCAGCCACTATGGCAATTTCGCGGGCGATTTCGGGTCCAGCACCAACCAGCGCTCCAGCTTCCGGATCGGCACGTCGATTGCCCTTGCCGATGGGGCGGTTTCAGTCGGCCGGCCGATCTATGACAGCTTCGCGATCATCAAACCGCACAAAAGCTTGGGACGCGGCAACGTTCTGGTTGAACCCACGCCGTTCGGTCACACCGCCAACAGCGGCGCATTGGGCGCGGCAACGATGCCCAGCCTGTCATCCTATTCCGAACGCACGATCCCGGTCGATGTCACGAATGCGCCACTCGGCGTGGATATCGGCCAAGGCTCGTTCAAGGTTTTTCCGGCCTACCGCAGCGGCTATCGGCTGGAGGTCGGGTCTGATTACAGCGTGACCGCGATGGGGACGATGCTGGATCAGGATGGCCAGCCGATCACTCTGGTGGCCGGCCAAGCCACGGAACTGGCCCATCCGGATCGCCCGCCGGTGACCCTGTTCACCAACCGCCAGGGCCGCTTCGGCGCCACCGGCCTTGCCCCCGGCAAATGGCGGATCGAAATGCTCGATCAGGCAAAATCGGTCTTTCTCGTCACGGTTCCGGACGATGCCACCGGTATCGTCAGGCTGGGTGAGATCGTGCCCGAAAAGGAACGTTGAAAATGGTCAGGATTGCGAATTTCGGGAAGTTCGGCGTTGGCGCGATCGGGTTGATTGCCCTTGGCCTGACAGCCACCCCCGCCCAGGCCGCGGGCTGCGGCATTCGCGGGTCGGCCACGGCCACCCCCGCGGTGTATGATCCATTCAATCGCACCGGCCTGCCCACCACCACGATCACTCTGAACCTGACCCGTGAAAATTATACGGGCGGCGGCGATACCCGGTATGTGGCGTTCTACTTGCGCAGTTCGCAACTGGGTGCGGATGGCACCTCGATCGTGCCGATCGCCATTGCGGGCAGCGTGAACCAGACTTTTTCCGCGCCCAGCCTGGGGCTGAACATCTTTCACGATTCCACCGGCCCCTTCCCGGCCATAACGCCGGCTGACACTGTTGCGGCATCGTCCAGCAACCGGATCATGAAAATCAATTTCACCGGCAACAACGCCGCGTCCGACACTGCGCAAGTAACCTTCAACGTCACCCTGCCCGCGGGGCTGGACTTGCGCGCAATCAACCAACTGGCATTCGATGCCTATTATGGCTGCATCATGCAGGGCGGCACAGACAATGGCGTGCCCCAGACCGGCATGATCTCCAACGCGGTGGTGTTCCCGATCAAGGTGCTCAGCGCGCTGCGGACGTACTATGCCGGAACCGCGCTTGATTTTGGAGAGATCGGGATGATCTCCACCGCGTCGCTGCCGGGCACGCCAGTCAGGACCGGCGGGCTGGCCAGCAACAACTACATCGCCATTCAAAGCACCGGGGCCTATACCGTCGCGGTCACGTCGGCGAACAACTACAAGCTGAACAAACCGGGCGCCACGGTTGCCAACGACCGGGTGGACTACAAGCTATATTTCCTCGGCCAGCAACGCACGCCAACCAATCCTTCGAGCATCAACATTTCATGCAAACCGGCCACGCTGGCAGGAGAGCAGCTGCCAATCGAGGCCGAACTGCTGGAAGGCGGCGAAGGCAAGAACCCATCCCCGCTCTACAGCGATACGCTGACGGTTACGGTTACGCCGATGATCTATTCGGACCCCGGCGTTAACCAGTGCAGCGCGTTCACCGTTCCATGATGGGAAAGGTTAACGCGCTGCGAATCGGTTACCCCGAACTGGAATCAGTTGGCTTGAATGCGGAAGCTGATGGTGCCGTCGGTCACGCCTTCGGGCACCGCCAACGCAAGCGCGTGATTATCGATCGCGGCGCTGCTCGATTGCGATATCATGGTGCTGCCGCCCGGCTGAAGCTGCACGGCCTTGCCATCGATCAGAATGTTGGCGTTGGCCAGCGATGCGGAATACTCCGCATAAATACGGTACCCATTGGGGCTGTTGCAAAATTCATGCAGCGTGCCCAGCTGGACCATGCCCTGCATGGGGGCAACAACCGTTGCATCAACGTTGGCGCGGCAGATCACCGGAACATAACCAACCACTCCGATCGAGTACTGGCTCGACCCCACGGCGACGCCCGGGGTAACCGCCACGGCGGGTACTGCAGCAAACAATCCGGCAACAACTAACGCTAGACGACGTACGTTCATGGACCTGACTCCTGACTTTCTACGTCGTCCAATTTCGCACATTCACGTCAACGTCTGCTCACCCAGTGAAGTTAACGCGTCTTAAATCTTTTGCGGCTGTCTACTTACCCGCGCCGCTCCCGATTTGTTAATGGGTTACGATGCGGCGGCTTTAGCCGGCGAACCGGATCAGCCGGCTATCCGCCACGGCGGCGGTGCGGTGCGGCACCACATCGCGGATGTAATCGGCATCCTTGACCATCGCCATGAACGCCGCGCTGTTGGGATAGCCCATGACGAACGCTTCGTCCCATTCGCCAGCGGGGCCGGTGACGACGCATTCCATCGGCCCTTCCCAAACCATGCCCGCGCCCGATCCCGCCACCAGCGCCTGAAACCCGGCACGGTAGATGGCATAGGCTTCGGCCCCGGTCATGCCCTTGCCGTGGTTGGGATGGTCGGCGGGATAATCCGCCAATTCGCGGAACTTGATCAGGTTCAGCATATGGATCGGCGTGTCGCGGGGCAGATCCTTGAAGGCCTGCCAGTTCGCGCGATCAGGATCGACGTGCGCCGCCACCTTACGCGTCCGCCAGCTTGTAATCGCGGAACTGTTCGCGCAGGTCTTTCTTGCTGATCTTGCCGGTGCCGGTGTGCGGAATTTCCGCCACGAACTCCACCGCATCGGGCAGCCACCACTTAGCCACGTGCTGGGCAAGGTAATCGCGGATTTCCTGAGCCGAAGCCTCAACCCCCGGCTTTTTCACCACCACCAGGATCGGACGTTCGTCCCACCGCGGGTGGTAGATCCCGATCGCGGCGGCTTCGGCCACGGCGGGATGGCCCACGGCGGCGTTTTCCAGCTCGACCGAGCTGATCCATTCCCCGCCTGATTTGATCACGTCCTTGGTGCGATCAGTCAGTTGCAACGTGCCATCCGGGTGGATCACCGCGACATCGCCGGTATCGAACCACTGCGCGGCATCGACCGCATCCTGTTCGGCCTTGAAGTAGCGCTTGATCACCCACGGCCCACGCACCTGCAATGCGCCCGAAGCCTGGCCATCGCGCGGCAGAACTTCGTTCGGATCATCCAGGCTGACGCAGCGCAGCTCCACGCCAAACGGCACGCGGCCCTGCATCTGCTTGATATCGACCTGCCGTTCGAACGGCAGGTCATCCCAGTCCCAGGTCTTGGCGCCGGTGGTGCCGATCGGGCTGGTTTCGGTCATCCCCCAGGCGTGGGCCACATTGACCCCGGCCTTCATCAGCCGTTCGATCATGAAGCGCGGCGCAGCCGATCCCCCGATGATCGCATGGCGCAAGGTGGGCAGCGTTACACCGCTGGCGTCCATGTGCTGGAACATGCTGAGCCACACCGTGGGCACCCCGGCGGAATGGGTAACCTGTTCGCGCACCATCAGATCGCACAGCACGGCCGCATCGTTTACGGCGGAAAACACGAACTTCACACCGCCCGCTGCCCCAGCCCACGGCAAGCCCCAACTGGCGGCATGGAACATCGGCACCACGGGCAGCATGATCGAGCGCGCATCGAAATCGAAGATCGCCGGCTGAAGCCCGGTGATCGCATGAAGGTACGTGCTGCGGTGCTGGTACAACACCCCCTTGGGGTTGCCGGTGGTGCCGCTGGTATAGCACAGCATGCACGGATCGCGTTCATCCCCGGTGGCCCAGGTGGTTTCGCCGTCCTCAGCCCCGATCCAGTCCTCGAATTCGCCATCGTCAAAGCATACGTAGTGCCGGATCGTGGTCCATTTGGGCTTCATCCGCTCAACGATCGGCTTGAACGCCGCATCATAGAGCAAGACCTGATCTTCGGCATGGTTGGCGATATATTCCAGCTGATCGTCGAACAGCCGCGGGTTGACCGTATGCAGCACCCCGCCCACGCCCACCGCGCCATACCAGCTGACCAGATGGCGCGCATGGTTCATCGCCAGCGTGGCGATCCGGTCGCCCGGCTTCACCCCCAGCTTGCGCAAGGCCTGGGTCATCTTCAACGCATCGCGGCGCACGCCGGCCCAGTTTGTGCGGGTTTCGCTGCCATCGGCCCAATGCGTCACAATTTCGCGCCCGCCGTGCTCGCGCGCGGCGTGATCGATGATGTGCGTAACCCGAAGGTCGAAATCCTGCATAGCGCCCAGCATTGATGTCCTCTCCCGAAAGCCGTTTGCCGGCCCTGTTTTGTTAAGCGACCAGCCGCAAATGTGCAGGCCCGCGCCGCGCCGATAGCGATACATTGGCAATTCCATCGATATTTGCCAAGCGTTCAGCCAGTTCGCCATCAAGCTGATAATCGCGCCCCAGCCGCATGGTCGGTTCTTGGCCGATACCGGTGCGCAGCCGCGCGATCACTTCGCCCCGCGCATCTTCCCCGCTGGGCAAGGCCAAGGCCAGAGTGTGCAAGGCTTCTGGCGTCAGGACGTCCAGCTTCAGCACCATCGTGGCCGCGCTGGTTACTTCGGCCAGTGGCCGCGCCCCGCGCACGGTCACGCGCGGCGGCTCATCCGGGCTGGGCGCATCCAGTTCGACGTTCAGCAGCACGCAAGTGCCTTCCTTCGCCCAGCGCACCATCGGTTCGACCAGGGATTCTTCAAAACACGAGGCCGAAAACTGACCCGAAGAATCCGAAAAATCGGCCACCACGAAATCGTTCCCGCGCTTGGTCTTGCGGCGCTGCACGCCTTCGACCATCGCCGCCACCACAGCCGGCATCCGCCCACCGCCGGGCACCCCAGTTTCCATCAGGCTGGCATAAGGCCGCGCGCCATTGGCCGATGCCACCGCGCGCCACTGTTCCACCGGATGCGCCGCAAAATAGAACCCGAAGTTTTCCCGCTCGCGCGCCATCTGCTCGGCCCGGCTCCATGGCTCAACTTCGGCCAAGCGCAGCGCCGGTGCGGCATGGTCATCCCCGCCAAACAGGCCGTGCTGGCCCGAATTGCGGGTGCGTTCAGCCTCGTCTGCGGCGGCCAGCAGCATATCGGCGCTGGCCAGCACGCGGGCGCGGTTGCCCTCAAGCCCATCAAACGCCCCCGCCCCCGCCAAGCCTTCCAGCTGGCGGCGGTTCATCGAACCATAGGGGACGCGGCGGAACAGGTCGTCCAGATCGGCGAACTTGCCGTTCGCCTCGCGCTCGGCCACGATCGCGTCCATCGCCTTTTCGCCAACATTGCGGATCCCCGCCAAGGCATAGCGCACGGCATAGCCCTGCTCGGTCCGCTCAACCGTGAATTCCGCTTCCGAGGCGTTGATATCAGGCCCGGCGATTTCCAGCCCGTTGCGGCGCATGTCGTCAACGAACACCGCCAGCTTTTCCGACTGGTGCATATCAAAGCACATCGCGGCGGCATAAAATTCGTGCGGATAGTGGGTTTTCATCCACGCGGTCTGATAGGCCAGCAACGCATAAGCCGCAGCGTGCGATTTGTTGAAGCCATAACCGGCGAACTTGTCGATCAAATCGAACAGTTCGTTCGCCTTCTTGGCATCGATGCCCGAAACGTCCTTGCAGCCTTCGACAAAGCGCAGGCGCTGGGCGTCCATTTCGGCCTGCACCTTTTTGCCCATCGCGCGGCGCAGCAAATCTGCATCGCCCAGTGAATATCCGGCCAGGATCTGCGCGGCCTGCATGACCTGTTCCTGGTACACGAAAATGCCGTAAGTTTCCGACAGGATCCCCGCCAGTTTTTCATGCGGATACTCAATGCTTTCCTGCCCGTTCTTGCGCCGACCGAACAGGGGAATATTATCCATCGGCCCGGGCCGATAAAGCGAGACGAGCGCGATAATATCGCCAAAGTTGGTGGGCTTCACCGCGTTCAGCGTGCGACGCATCCCTTCGGATTCCAGCTGGAACACCCCCACCGTATCGCCGCGCTGCAGCAGATCGTAAACTTGGGTATCGTCCCACGGCAGGGCCGACAGATCGATCGTGATGTCGCGCCGGGCCAGCAGGTCGATTGCCTTGCGCAGCACCGACAGCGTTTTAAGGCCAAGGAAGTCGAACTTGATAAGGCCGGTATCCTCGACATACTTCATGTCGAACTGGGTCACCGGCATATCAGATCTCGGATCGCGGTACAGCGGCACCAGCTGGGCCAGCGGGCGATCGCCGATCACCACGCCGGCGGCGTGGGTGGAACTGTTGCGCGGCAAGCCTTCCAGCTGGACCGCAAGGTCGATCAGCCGGTGGACTTCATCGTCAGTATCGTATTCCCGCTTCAATTCGGCCACGCCGTTCAAGGCACGCGGCAGGGTCCACGGATCGGTCGGATGGTTGGGCACCATCTTGCACAGCCGGTCCACCTGGCCATAGCTCATCTGCAGGATGCGGCCCGTATCGCGCAGCACCGCGCGCGCCTTGAGCTTGCCGAAAGTGATGATCTGGGCAACGTGATCTTGACCATACTTGCGCTGGACATACCGGATCACTTCGCCGCGCCGGGTTTCGCAGAAGTCGATATCGAAGTCAGGCATCGAAACGCGTTCCGGGTTGAGGAAGCGTTCGAACAGCAGCCCCAGCCGGATCGGATCAAGATCGGTGATGGTCAGCGCCCATGCCACCAGCGAACCCGCGCCCGAACCGCGGCCCGGCCCCACCGGAATATCGTTTTCCTTAGCCCACTTGATGAAATCGGCCACGATCAGAAAGTAACCGGCAAAGCCCATCTTGTTGATGATGCCGGTTTCGAAATCCAGCCGATCGAAATAGGCCTGCCGTTCCAGCGGGTCCATTTCGCCATAGGGTTCCAGCCGCCGTTTAAGGCCGGCGCGGGCGTCATCCTCCAGCATCCGCGCTTCGCCTTCGGTATCGCCCGCCAGGCTGGGCAGCAGCGGCTTACGCTTGGGCGGGGCGCAGGCGCACCGCTGGGCGATGACCAGCGTGTTGGCGATGGCTTCGGGCAAATCGGCAAACTGTTCGGCCATCATCCGGGCCGATTTCACCCAGGCTTCGCGGCTGGAACGCGGCCGATCAGCGGCATCGATGTGGGTGGAATTGGCAATGCACAGCAAGGCATCGTGCGCGCCATAGAAATCGGGTTCACCGTAATTGGCCGGGTTGGTGGCCACCAGCGGCAGGCCGCGATCGTAAGCAAGCGCAACCAGCGCATCTTCCGCCGCGTCTTCCGCCGCATTCCCGCGCCGGGCAACTTCGATGTAGAGGCGGCTGGGAAACAGCCCTTCGAGCCGCTGCGCATAGCCATTGGCCGCATCCTTGCGCCCTTCGGCCAGCAACCGCACCAGCGCGCCATCGCCAGCACCGGTCAGCGCGATCAGGCCGGCGGTGTGCCCGTCCAGATCGGCCAGCGTAACGTGGGGGTCCAATTCCAGCGGGCGATCGAGGTGGGCCTTGCTGACCAAGTGGCACAAGTTGTTCCAGCCATCATTGTCTTGCGCATAAAGCGCCAGCCAATCGATCGGCCCGCCGGCTTCGCGCTGCACGCCCAGCGTGGTGCCG
>JBJOPJ010000046.1:0-15809 GCA_046050825.1 Pseudomonadota bacterium | reverse complement strand
TCGCGGCCGCGGAAACGCAGCGTAACCTTGACCTTGTCACCTTCCTCGATGAAGCGCTGCATCGCCCGCATCTTCACGTCATAATCGTGATCGTCGATATTCGGACGCATCTTGATCTCCTTGATCTCCTGCGTCTTCTGCGACTTGCGGGCCAGATTGGCCTTCTTCTGGGCCTCGTAACGGTACTTGCCGACGTCGAGGAACTTGCACACCGGCGGATCGGCGTTGGGCGATACTTCCACGAGATCAAGGCCGACTTCGGCGGCCTGCTCAATCGCTTCACGGGTATACATGACGCCGATATTCTCACCGGCCTCGTCGATAACGCGGACCTTGTCGACGGTGATATACTGGTTAAAGCGCGGCCCGCTCTTAACGGGGGGCGTCATCGTGCGCCGGGGTGGGGGTGCTATAGTCGGGACTCCTCAAGCTTTCGGTATGCGCGCGTCCTTAAAGTGAAACGCGCCGTTGGGGAAGGGCCTATCCGGCAGGCCGCCACAACGGATACTGCACCAGCCGCCCCCGCACCGCCAATACCGCATCGACCGCGCGGGCAGGCTGCATTGCGGCGATAATCGCTGGGTCAGCCGCATCCATGCCCCCGGTCAGCGCGCCGAACGCCGGCAGGATCAGCTTGTGTTCGCTTTGCACCGCGCACGGCCGCACGATCCGGCGGCCGCGCGCGGCAACGTGCAGGCGGGGATGATAGTGGCCAGACAGTTCGGCCCGCGCTTCGCCCGGCCGCGCTTCATGGCGCAGCACCACGCCCGCAAGCTCAAGTTCATCGACCACGCCGCCCCCGAACGCGGTGCGCCCGTGATCGTGGTTCCCGGCGATCCACACCCAGTCGGTGGCGCGGGTCAGCGCATCCAGCATCCCCGCCGCGTGGGGTTCAAGCCGGGCCGGGCCATCCGCATCGTGGAAATTGTCGCCCAGGCAAAACACGCGCCGCGCGCCGGTTGCGCGGAGCGCCGCCGCGACCCGCTCCAGCGTCTCGCGGCTGTCATAGGGCGGCAGCATCTGGCCGAACCGGGCATAGAAGCTGGCTTTTTCAAGGTGCAGGTCGGCCACCAGCAGCGCATTTTCACGCGGCCAGTAAAGCGCACGATCGGCGACGATGCGCCATTCCTGCCCCGCGAACGAAAAGGGAACCATGCGTCACGCTTGCCCCAGCGCCCGCGATTTGGCAAGCGCCTCCCCCATGACCGATTGGACTCCCCATACCGCCCGCGCCAAGCAATGGTTCGAATCACTGCGCGATCGCATCTGCGCCGAATTCGAAAAGATCGAAGCCGAAGCCGGTAGCCCGGCCCGGTTCGACTATACCAGCTGGCACCGCGAAGAAGACGGCAACCCCAACCCCGGCGGCGGCACCCGCGGGGTGATGAAAGGCCAGGTATTCGAAAAGGTGGGGGTCAACGTTTCCACCGTCCACGGCAAGTTTGCCCCTGATTTTGCCGGAACGATCCACGGCGCGGATGCCGCGAACCCCGGCTTTACCGCCACGGGCATCAGCCTGGTGGCGCACATGGCCAACCCCCATGTGCCGGCCGTCCACATGAACACCCGGTTTCTGACCACGGCCAAGGCATGGTTCGGCGGCGGTGGCGATCTGAATCCCCCGATCCCCTATGCCGAGGACACCGCCGAATTTCACGCCGCGTTCCAGGAGGCCTGCGACCGGCACGATCCAGACTATTACCCGCGCTTCAAGCAGTGGGCCGATGATTACTTTTTCATCCCGCACCGCAATGTCGCGCGCGGGGTTGGCGGGATTTTCTACGATCACCTCGATTGCCCGGACGCGGCGGCGTGGGAAGCGAACTTCGCGTTCACCCGCGATGTCGGCGAAGCATTTCTGGCCGTGTTCCCGCAGCTGGTGCGCCGCCGCATGGGGCTGGACTTCACCCCCGCGGACAAACAGCGCCAGCTGGAATGGCGCGGGCGCTATGCCGAATTCAACCTGGTCTACGATCGCGGGACGCTGTTCGGCCTGAAGACCGGCGGCAATGTCGATGCGATCCTGATGAGCCTGCCGCCCCAAGCCGCCTGGAACTGAGCGCTTACAGCGGCGGCGCTGCCGGCTTGACCGCTTCGGTCACGGGCGCCTGGCGGCCGTGCAAAGCCTCAATCTCGGCCTTGCGCTGGGCGAGATAATATTCACGCTCGGCGGTATAGGCATCGCCGGTATCGCGGAAGGCTTCGATCTGGGTATCGAATTCAACCCGGTCATCCAGCGATTTCACCGTGCCCGTGGCCAGCGCGAACGTGGGGTTGCTGAAAGGCGTTCCGGCAAAAGTTGGCAGGAACGATTTGTCCAGCACCCAGCCGAACAGATCGCGCGCCGTGGTTGGGCCAATGATCGGCACGAAGAAATACGGCCCCGGCCCCACGCCGTAATAGCCCAGCGTGTTCGCAAACCCGTTGCGGCGGCGCGGCAGGTTGAACGGCTTGGCTTTCGCCACGTCGATCAGGCCGGCCAGCCCGACCGAGCTGTTGACCGCAAAGCGCCCCACCGTTTCAAAGGCTTTGCCCGGCTTCAATTGCAGCATGAAATTGGCGAACACCACGGGTTCGGTCAGGTTGGCCAGAACGTTGCGCAGCCCGGTGCGAACCGGGCCGGGCAGCCCATGCTTATACCCCATCGCCACCGGGCCAACGATCGCCCGGTCCGCGGCATCGACCACTTCGTAAGTCTTGAGGTTCAGCGCCTGGGCCGGATCTTCGGGCACTTTCTGGCGCGCGGTGACCACGATCGCACTGTCATCGGCAGCGGGCTGGGCGGCCTGTTCAGCGGATAGGGTGGGCGCAGGTGCAGCGGCAACTGGTGCCGGTGCAGGTTGTTCGGCCACAGGGGCGGCAACCGCCACGGGGGCGGCAGCAGGCTCCATCGCCGCCTGTTCGGGGCCAGCAAGGAACAACAGGGCGGCCAGCGTCGCGGTACTCAAACCCGGGTTCTCCCTTTGTAAATCATAGTTCGCCCCGCCCGCGGCGCGAGAGCGGCCCATAAGCCCAAGATGGGCTGGCGTCGATCCATCGTTTCCAGTCTGCGGGGCACAACGCAACGCCAGGGCCGCCACCAGTGCCCGTTTCACGACAAATCGCCATCACCCCTTGCCCTTGGGGGCGTATTCCGCGCATTTAGGGCTGACATGTTGCGCCAGTACGAACTTGTTGAACGCGTTCTCGCGTATGATCCCGACGCCGACGAGGCGATGTTGAATCGCGCCTACGTCTATACCGTGCAGAAACACGGCAGCCAAAAGCGCGCCAGCGGCGATCCCTATTTCAGCCACCCGGTCGAAGTGGCCGGGCTGATGACCGAACTGAAGCTGGATCAGGAAACGATCATCACCGCGCTGCTCCACGATACCGTGGAAGATACGCTGGCCACCCCGGCCGAAATCGAAAAACTGTTTGGCCCCGATGTCGCCCGGCTGGTCGATGGCGTGACCAAGCTGTCCAAGATCGAGGCTATGACCGAAAAGGAACGCGCGGCTGAAAACCTGCGCAAGTTCCTGCTGGCGATGAGCGAGGATTTGCGCGTCCTGCTGGTCAAGCTGGCCGACCGGCTGCACAACATGCGCACGCTTCACTACATCAAGAGTGAAGACAAGCGCCGCCGCATCGCCCGCGAAACCATGGAAATCTATGCCCCGCTGGCCGAACGCGTGGGCATGTACGAATATATGCGCGAGATGCAGATGCTCGCGTTCGAACAGCTTGAACCCGAAGCCTATGCCACGATCACCGGCCGCCTGGCGCAGATCCGCAACAGCGAAGGCGGGCAAGTCGATGCGATCGCGCTGTCGATCAAGCAGGCGCTGGCCGAAGCCGGGCTGAAAGTGGAAGTATCGGGCCGCGAAAAGCATCCCTATTCGATCTGGCGCAAGATGGCCGAACGCCACGTCACGTTCGAACAGATCAGCGACATCATGGCATTTCGCGTGCTGACCGACAGCATGGCCGATTGCTACAAGGCCTTGGGCATCCTGCACACCACGTGGCAAATGATCCCGGGGCGCTTCAAGGATTACATCTCGACCCCCAAATCGAACGGCTATCGGTCGCTCCACACTTCGCTGATCTTCGAAAATTCGATGCGCATGGAAGTGCAGGTGCGCACGCAGGAAATGCACCGCACCAACGAATTCGGGCTGGCCGCGCACTGGGCTTACAAGCAAGGCGGAGTGCGCCCCGATGGCCAGGTGGGCTGGCTGCGCGACCTGATCGAAATCGTCGATGCCAGCCACGATGCCGAAGAGCTGCTCGAACACACCAAGCTGGCAATTTACCAGGACCGGATTTTCGCTTTCACCCCCAAGGGCCAGCTGTTTCAGTTGCCCAAGGGATCGACCCCGGTCGACTTCGCCTATTCGGTCCACTCTGATCTTGGCAGCTTTGCCGTGGGGGCCAAGATCAACGGCCGCCACATGCCGCTGCGCTCGGTGCTGGCGAATGGCGACGTGGTTGAAATCATCAAAAGCCGCAAGGCATCGCCGCAGCTATCGTGGCTGGGCTTTGTCGTTACCGGCAAGGCCCGCGCCGCGATCCGCCGCGCGGTGCGCGCGAAAGAGCGCCAGGAAGTGGCCGCGATCGGGCGCAAGCTTTACGAAGAAATCGTCGAGCGGCTGCCCTCGAAGATCGGCAAGAAGGCGGTCAAGGACGCGGTAAAACGGCTGGAACTGGCCAACGAGGAAGAGCTGATGATCGCCATCGGCACGGCCAAGCTGGACGATCGGCAAGTGATGGAAGCGCTGGTTCCCGGCAGCGCCGCGAACCTGCCCGAGCCGGACAACTGGCCCAAGCAGGAACGCGCAATCTCGATCCGCGGACTCACCGCTGGCGTGGCGTTTCACCTCGCCGATTGCTGCCACCCCGTTCCGGGCGACCGGATCATAGGCATCCGCGTGCCTTCCAAGGGCGTGGAAGTGCATTCGATCGGCTGCATGACTTTGGCCAGCGGCGTCGATGCCGATTGGCTTGACCTGTCGTGGGGCGATCGCACCACCGGCGCGATCGGGCGCTTGCGGATGGTTCTCTATAACCGCCCCGGCACGCTGGCCGAAGCAACCGGGATCTTTGCCGGCAACCGCGCCAACATCGTCCAATTGGCGATGACCGGGCGCGACGAATTGTTCGGCAACTACGAAGTTGACCTCGAAGTATCCGACCTTGCCCACCTGACCCGCATCGTATCGGCCCTGCGCGCCAGCGATGCCGTGGCCGAGGCTCAGCGGCTTTAAAATGCGGGGCTTTAAAATGCGCGGCTTTAAAACTCCAGGCTGACCGCCGCCTCATCCCCCTCGGCCAGATCCTCGGCCTTGCGGACGCTGGCTTTGACCGGCAGCAGCCAGCCTTCGCTTTTCGACGGGAATACCGACGTGGCAAAGGTGCTGCCGCCAATCCGGGCGCGCACCCGGATCGAACCGAACCCGCGGCCCGTCCCCTCCAGCCGCCGCATCAGCGCGGTGCCGGACAGCGCTTCGCCCGCGCCCCCGTCGATCGTCAGGAAGTGCCAGGTGCCATTGGTTCCCCCGGTCCAGCGCCACAGCCGGCCGGTATGCGTCACGCGTTCGGTCATGGGGCGCGCCGCACCGGCACCGGGATATTGCAGATATCCGCGCCGCCGGCCGGCCGGATAAAGAACGGGTCGCGGCGGTTGGCCCGGGCATCGGCATAGCGCGCAAAGCTGGCGCTCTCGGTCGACAGGTATTGGTAAGCCGGCAACCCTGCCACAGCGCTACCCAGCCGGATCGATACGATCGGCACGCGCTCTGCCACCGTCTCGTAAACCCCCAGCGGCCCGGTGCCGCGCGGCAGGCTAGAGAGGTGCTCGATCCCCTCGATCACCCGGCCAACCAGCGCGATGTTGCGATCAAGGTGGCGCGGGGCATGGCCGATCACCGCATAAAGCTCGGCCCCCGAACCCGTATCGGGCGACAGGTTGCGGCCCACGCCCACCATGCCATAGCAATGCACGGGCCATTGCCCCTGCCGATCAAACCCCAGCGGCCAACCATGCTTCAGCATGGTATGCGGGGCATAGGCATCGCGCGCTTGCTGGGGCAATTTGCCGGCCGCCGCCCAGCCGGCCTGCGGCGTAACATAGGCGCGCTCGGCAACCGTGCTCAGGCCCTCGGGCAATGGTTTGGCCTTGGCGTGGTCTTCCGCGTCACCATCACCCCACTGGGCAACGTAATTGTCCTGCACCCGCGTGATCGCCAGCCCATCCCACCAATGCGCCGCCGCCAGCTTGCGGATATTGCCGATCCAGCCTTGCGAAAAGGGCGGCGGCATCAGCTGAATCACCACGCGCCGCGGGTGCTGCTGCGCATCGGGCGGCAGATCCATCACCAGCAGATCCGTTGCGGGAATTGCCGCCCAATCGCCCGTGGGCGCCGCAGCAACGATTTCGGACGGAGCCGGGGCGGCCGCCGCAACCACCGGCGCAGCGGCCATCCCAGCAACAGCGATTGCAAAAAGCGATTTCATGAACCGCAACCTGCCAGCCCCGGCGAACCGCGCAAGGTTTATTCCGCCCGGATGGCCCAACGCACCCGGCTTGCGAAACCCCCGCGCGCAGGCTAGGGCGCCCCTTCCAGTGCATGCGGAGCGGTGGCCGAGTGGTCGAAGGCGCTCGCCTGGAAAGTGAGTATACGCCAAAAGCGTATCGAGGGTTCGAATCCCTCCCGCTCCGCCACATAACCCTATGAAAGTATT
The DNA here is from genome assembly GCA_046050825.1 of Pseudomonadota bacterium. Lineage (GTDB taxonomy): Bacteria > Pseudomonadota > Alphaproteobacteria > Sphingomonadales > Sphingomonadaceae > Novosphingobium. The sequence goes on along the minus strand of JBJOPJ010000046.1, from coordinate 9,086 downwards.
CTCTTTCTGGGGCGGCGCCCAAAAATCCTGTTGTATTCAAGGGTTATGGCGGAGAGCTGTTCACCTCGCCTCGGGCTGGCTCGGCAAAATGTGTTCTCCTAAGCCCGATTTTCTCCAAAGCTGTTACCCAAACATGGTCCGGTTAAGAGCGGGTAATTTACTGTGATAGATTGATATTTTTAGGTTTCCAGTTTCGGGTTGGAACTTAGTCCGGTCATGATCGGGAGAATCTGACATACGATCTTTTCTAGCCCCAGCCGACCGGGAACGAGTTCATCGGTCACGAAGTACGCCTTGAGGCCAAGCTGGCAGTTCGAAGGCGATAACCACTAACGCTGACAAAGCGATCAACCTGCTTGGGTAAGCTTACTGCCCATGCCCACTCCAAGCATGCGCGAGCAGCGGCGTAACGCCTTCACTTGCTTCAATCGCGCGCCTGTAGGCAAGGGCACTCTCGTTCGCACTAGCGCGCTGGGTGGCAATTGCCTTAATTCCCTCCTCAGCAATCTGAAACTAGGCGCCAGCCGCCTCCATCTTTCCGGATACGGCCCGCTGTTGGTGCCGCGAAATGGGTGCCGATCAGGAGTAGGTCGGCAGCCTCTGCTTCGCTTAACATCGCCTGGCGGGTGGCTTCGGCGGCATCTGGATCGACATCGACGTGGGTGCGGATGTCGGGGAAGGCGATCTGGACCGGATGGTGGATCGCATCGCCGGTGATCAGAGCCTTTGCATCTCCATCAACGATTTCGATGCTAACGTGGCCGGGTGTGTGACCGTGGCTTGGGATCAGCCTTACACCTGCGCAGATCTTGTGGGTCGTCTCGACCAGGTCAACCAGCCCAGCATCAACCAGTGGCTGGACTGAATCCGCGTGGGCTGCGCGGGTGTCGGCATCACCAGCGGCGGCAAACAGTTCGGTTTCGTTGCTCGCCTCAGCCAAGGACAGCGCCGGAGCCTGCATCTGTTCATGCCAGAAGTCGAATTCGGGCCGAGCGAACAGGTAGCGCGCATTTGGGAAAGTCGGCTTCCATTGCCCATCTTCAAGGAAGGTATTCCATCCGACATGATCAACGTGCATGTGAGTGCAGACCGTGATGTCGATCTTGGCCGGATCAAATCCAGCTTCGCGCATCCTTTGCAGAAATGGCACTTGCTGCTGGTTCCAGCTTGCCATGGCAACGCGGTTCTTGTCGTTGCCAACGCAAGTATCCACGACGATTAGCTTGCCGCCCGCCTCGATCACAAAGGCCTGAACAGCCCCCTTGAGGCTGCCGTTCTCATCGACAAAGTGCGGTGAAAGCCAATCCTTTGAGGCCACCAGCTGTGGCGTCGCCGCAGGCATGATGACTTCGAAGCCCGCCATCTCCTGCTCGACGATGGCGGTGATGCGGATGTCTCCGATAGACCAGTGCATTCGCATTCCTCTCAAGCAAATTCGAGTTGGGGATAGCCCGCAGCAGCAGAGGCTTCGAGTTCACCGCGATACGCGACGGCGCCAGCCGGATAGAGCATGAAACGCCGCTTCTGGCGGCCGGCAATATTGCTGTTGACCCCGGTAAACCAGGAATCGACCTGGCCCGATAGCGTCATCGCACCACCAGCCAGCACCTGCTCGGTCCAATTGGTCTCGGCCTCGGCAGTTACATCGAAACTGTCTGCACCGCTTCGCTCTGTATGGGCGATCAGCCCGGTGGTCCAATCGAGGATATCCTCAATGCAGCGGGGGAAATTGCACAGGGTAGCGGAACTGTTCGGCCCGCCGACAATCAGGAGATTCGGGAAACCGTGGCTATGAACGCCGAACAACGAGATCGGTCCATCTGCCCACTTGTCCTTCAGCTTACGTCCGCCGATGCCGCTGATTTCGATCCGGTTGAGTGGTCCGACCACCGCATCGAACCCGGTCGCGAAGATGATCATGTCGAAAGCTTGTTCACCCTCCGATGTGCGGATACCAGCGGGTGTGATGGCTTCGATCGGAGTTTCCTTGCAATCGACCAGCGAAACGTTGGGCTGGTTGTAAACTTCGTAATAATTGGTTTCGAGCGGCAGCCGGCGCGATCCGAAGCCGTGATTAGTGGGCGTCAGCTTTGCCGCGGTTACCGGATCGTTGACCCGCTGGCGGATCTTGCGCGCCGCGAAATCGGTCAACACCGCATTCGCGCGCGGATCGATCAGGCAATCGACGAAGACCGACAGGAAGATCCCGAAGCCGGGTTCGTTGTAGCGCTGCTCGAATAGTGCTTCGCGCTCTGCTTCGGAAACCTCGAACACGCTGCGCGGGTCAAACTGATGTTCGAATTGGGCAAAGGAGTTCTTCCAACTGGCGATCCGCTCTTTGTAGTTGGCCTTGATCGCATCCATTTCGGCCTGGCTGAGCGGCCCGTTGCCCAGCGGGGCGCACCAGTTTGGGGTTCGCTGGAAGACGGTCAGGTGTCCGGCCGTCTTGGATACTTCCTGTATAACCTGGACGCCGGTTGCCCCGGTGCCGATTACCGCAACTCGTTTGCCTTCGAAGGTAACCTTGTAATCGCGCGGCCATTCGGCAGTATGATAGGCTTCGCCCTTGAAGCTCTTGATCCCGTCGATCTTGGGCATTTGGGGAGCCCCAACCAACGGCCCGGAACAGGCGATGAGGTAACGCGCATCGAGCTCTGCCCCATCTGAGGTGGCAATCCGCCAGCGCTTTTCTGCTTCGTTGTAGCGGGCCGAATTGACGCGGGTATTGAACTGGATGTCGCGGCGCAGATCGAGCTTTTCGGCGGCATAACGGAAATAGCGCCACAATTCGTCCTGGCCGACGAACCGTTCAGTCCAGTTCCAGGTCTGAAGCAGTTCATCGTCAAAGGCATAAGCGTAGGAGTAGCTCTCGGAATCAAGCCGTAGACCGGGATAGCGGCTGAGGTTCCAGGTTCCCCCGACATCGTCGCTTGCTTCGATGATCCGGGCTGAGAGCCCAAGTTTGCGCAGCTGATAGAGCTGCTGCATTCCTGATAAGCCCGCACCAATGATCACCGCATCAAATTTGCGCGTGGCTGATACTGCTGCGGCTGAATGCGCCCTATCCATCTTGCCATCTCCCGATCCCGACGGGAGCTCGTGCTACCGCGGACGATTACATGGCGGAGGATAACCGACTGCCTCGATATGATTTGACATATCTGGACGAAAACTTGTCAAATTCAGACAGGGCGCGGTCATTGAGGCGGAACCGCGCCGCGCTTCCAGCGTGAAAAGGCGCTCAGGCTTGAGAAGCCCAGCAATTCGGAAATCTCCGTCATCGATCGCGCTTCACCGCGACGGTAGGTCTGCAGCAATTCCACCCGCACTTCGTTGAGAATGGTTCCAAAGCTGGTGTGCTCGCGCTCAAGCTGGCGATGGAGTGTGCGGGGATGGATCCCAAGTTGCCGCGCGATGACGTCCATCCGGCACATGCCCCGCGGCAACATCGCGGCAACGAGGCGCTTCACCTGTGCATCAAAGGCCGGCGCATGCCCTGCCGACAACATTGCCATGTAACGCGCCAAGTGCTCGGCTGCGGCCGGATCTGCGCTGGGGATTGGGGCTGATAAATCGGCGATCGCCAGGACGATGGCATTTTGGTCCTGTCCGAACAGCGGCGTCACGCCGAACAGCCGCGTGTGTAGCGCCAGGCTTGCTGGTTTGGGATGGCGGAATGTAACCATTTCAGGCCGCCAGTCAGGAGCAAAACATGCCTGAATCCGGCGCATGACATTGGCAACGCTCAGCTCGGTTGCCTGACGACAGGCTTGACCCCTCGTGTTCACGAACTCGACCGAGAAGAAGGCCAGATCATCGGCCTCTTCGAGCGCGAACACCAACCCTTCAAACTGCACCCAGATATTGGCGCACATTGCCCGGATCATGTCACGCACCGTGGCCTGTTCGCGCAGGAGCAGGCCGAAGGCGCCAAGGCTCGAATTGGGTCGGCTCAGCGCGAGGTTGAGCCCAATGTCGGAGAGACCTGGAAGCGCCGCAGCCGTTTCCAGCAGTCTTAGTAGAGCGACCGTTGGAATCCGCAGCTCCGGCTCACGCAAGCAGGTCAGGGGGAGTCCGGCACACTGGACCAGGTCGATTGGATCATGCCCGGCCGTTTCGGCGACTTCTTTGAAGCCGGCCAGGGCTGCGCTGCGTGCAAGAAAGACGGAGCTCGGGCTCGGCATGGCAAGATATGTCAACTTATTGTCTGAATATGTCAATCATCTCATCTGCAAGGGGGTAGGACCAATCTGCATGGAAGGCGGCTGGGCAAGCGTAAGCAACGCCATCTGCGACCACCACAGCTTGGGAGAGCATGGAATGGATCAACATGGGCTCGCTGCCGTCAAGGCATGGAACGCGAAACCGCGCCATGATTACCGTCACATCGCGGTCAAGCGGATCACGCATACGATCGGGGCGGAAGTGGGCGGAGTTGATCTCGGTGCTGGGGTCAGTGACGAACAGTTTGCCGAAATCCGCACAGCGCTGCACGAGAACCTCGTGCTGGTGTTCCGCGATCAACACATGACGCAGGAACAGCACAAGGCCTTTGGAGCAAAATGGGGCCCCCTACATAGCCATCCGGTCTATAAGGCCGAAGGCCGAGCCAACCCCGAAATCGTCGCGGTCCACAACGATAGCAATTCGCTTCAGGCGATCGGCGAAGGCTGGCATTCAGATTCAAGTATGGAGGAATGCCCGCCGATGGGCGCTATGCTGTACATGAAGCAGATGCCTGAAGGAGGCTTCGGCGGCGATACCCACTTTGCAAACATGTATCTTGCTTACGATGCCTTGTCCGAGCCGATGCGGAACTTCCTCTGCGGGCTGACCGCAATCCACGATGGGGCCGAACTGGTTCGGCGCTACGGGTTCAAGGAGCCTGAAGGCGGCTATCCTTCGACACAGCATCCGCTGATTGTCAGCCACCCGGAAACTGGCCGGAAACTGCTCTACGTCAATTCTGGCTTCACCCGCCGCATTCCCGAATTAAGCGAACGCGAGAGCCAGACCCTGCTGGAAATGCTGTTCCGCCATATTGAAGCTAACCCGATGCTGGTGTTCCGCGCCCGATGGGAAGAGAACACTATGGTGTTCTGGGACAACCGCTGCACCCAGCACGATGCAATCTGGGACTATGCCCCATATACCCGTTCCGCAGAACGGGTGACAGTGCTTGGCAATCGGCCGCACGCCTAACGATTTTAAGGAGATTAGACCATGCCAATCAAAAGCGTTCTGGCGGATACGAATGCCCTGAAAGCACAGCTCAAAAACCTGTCTGTTGATGACGTCAAGACCATGCAAGCCGCAATTGCGGCGGGTGAAGTGCTGCTCGTTGACCTGCGCGAAATTCAAGAAGTGCTCGAACTTGGCACTATCCCCGGCGCCAAACAGGTGCCGCGCGGTATGTTGGAATTTTGGGCCGATCCAGCCAGCCCTTACTATCGCGATTATTTCACCGAGGATAAGCAGATCGTGGTCTTTTGTGCCGGCGGCGGGCGCTCGGTCTATGCCACTATCGCGCTGCAGGAGATGGGCTTCACTGACGTCTCGCACCTCGAGGTGGGCTTTAATGGCTGGAAAAAGGCCGGCGGTGAAGTGCTGGACGTTTCTGCAACCAGCAAATGGGTACGGCGCACCTGATCAGTGGCGGCGTTGTCAGAGCAAATGCACCGCTTGGGCAAAGGGGTGTAACGGGCCAGGTTTGGGTCATGCCTCGACCCCGAAAACCAGCCTGCCCGTTTCGCTATTCCAACTCGTCGCCCGAGGTTATCCGCCTAGTGGTGATGATGTACGTGCGCTTCCCGCTGTCGCTGCGCAATGTCGAGGACCTGCGGTTTGAGCGGGGGATCGACCTCTGCCATGAGACGGTGCGGATCTGGTGGAATCGGTTTGGGCCGATGTTTGCATCGGAGATCCGGCGGCAACGTGTGAGCCGCATGGGTGGGTCTCGGCACTGGCGTTGGCACCTTGATGAGGTGTTTGGGACGATCAACGGCAAACGGCATTACCTATGGCGCGCCGTCGACCGCGAGATGAGCCGCTGGAAGAACAATCGGGTAGAGAGTAGCCACCTCCCGTTCCGACGACGAGAAAGGGCAATGCTGCGGTTTCGACGCATGAAGTCGTTGCAGAAATTCGCCTCAGTTCATGCCAGCATGCACAATCATTTTAATCAGGAACGCCATCTCGTCGATCGCCAGACTTACAAGCTCCGTCGCGCGGCCGCCCCGACCGAGTGGCAGTCGCTTGCCGCCTGACAGATTGTGTTTTTGGCTCAAGTCGCGCCCAACAGAGACAAGTTGCGCTAGACTGACAGCACCCCGCGCCGCCTTCTCAGCGGTCATGATGGGGCAATTTCGCCTGCTCTTTCATTGCTGCATAGGCCGCGTCTCGGGCCTGCGGCTCTAGGGACATTAGATGTTGGCTGGCATCCTTGTAGGTCAGGAAAGGCTTTCCATCGGCGATGATCGGAATGGAACGTCCGTTGTAGATCCGGCGCAGGAACCGCTTTTGCGCCCTGGTCAATGTTGGCTCGCCTTCGTTCGTGACAGTCATTTTCTATCCAGTAGGGGCATTTTCTATCCTGTAGGGGCATTTTCTATCCTGTAGGGGAGATGATGCGCTCGCGTCATTACGATCCCGCGCGCTGCGCCAAGCAAGCCCTGAAGAATAGGAGTACAACGACCGTGTCATCTGCAACGCAAGATCTTTCTGAGCACTTTGCTTACTGCGTGCAAGTGCTGGGCGGGATGGCCGCGGCCACGCGGCGCCTTGGGATTGACGAACGCTCCATCCGGCGTTTCGCTAATGGCGAACGGCCCGTTAGCGCCCGGCTGATGCAGGATACCGCGCAGGCATTGCAGGTGCTGATCGCGGAAGCGGCGGCGGCAGAAGAATATATCGCGGCGGCCTTGGACGGCGCCAATTGAGCTTTGTCCAAACTGTGCCGCGTTACGGCGCACTGATCCAGAAACGCGAACGTTACGGGGTTCAGAGTGTTTGAAGTGATCCCGATAACAGTCATTCAGGGCAGAGCCGCCAGTGCATTGGCTGACGGCTAGGCTGTGGCAATGCCGGCTGCACCCGCTATGAGGTGCCACCGCAAATTCAGACAATTCAGGCAGACCAATGGCCCGCAAGCATTCGAAACATGATCCCTATGGCGACCGCGATCGGGAAGAAGAGGCCCCCAAGGCCCCGGTGTTCTGCTGGCTCTGCAGCCGCCCGACCGGCAAGACCATTGTCTGGCACCATCCCGTGCCCAAAAGTAGGGGCGGACGCGATGTGGTGCCCATGCACCCGATTTGTCAGCAAACGCTGATTACCAATTTCACCAATTCCGAACTGCAGCGGCACGGAATGGACGTAGCAGGGCTTCTGGCGAACCCGAATGTCCGTAAATTTGTGGATTGGGTGGCAAACAAAGACCCTGATTTCACGGCCACCACGGCCAAGAAGAAGCGCTGATCAGGCGCAGTACGATTAGGCTGGCGGCACACTGGAACGCCCGCTGCCCTGTTCTGGCCGCATGGCGACTAGTAGCCCGCTTCAACCGCGACCCGAATGGCATCGGCCGATGACTGCACGCCCAGCGCGGCGATCACCGCGGCGCGGTGCATTTTGACGGTCCGCTCGCTGATCGCCAGACCATAGGCAATCTGCTTGTTCAGTTTGCCCGCCGCCATTTCGATCAGCACTTCGCGTTGGCGCTTGGGCAGGCCATCGATCCGCTGCCGGGCTTTGGCCCGCCTTTCCGGCGCGGCGCCAATGCTGCCTTCGGCAGTGGCCGCGGCCACTTCCATTTGCGAGCCGAGGAAATATTCTAGCTCGCCGTTGTCATCAAAAATCGGGGCGACCAGCACCGCGTTGCGAAACGGCGTGCCATCTTTCTTGTAGTTGAGGATTTCCACCAGCACCGGGCGCTTGTCGCGCACCGCGGCAACGATTTCGGCCGTCAGCGCCGGCTCGGTTTGCGGACCAGCCAGAAAGCGGCAATTGCGGCCGATGATTTCGGCCCGGCCATAACCCGTCAGCGCTTCGAACGCCGCGTTGCATTCAATGATCGGATTGTCGGGCAAGCGGGGGTTGCTGATCACCGCTGCCACCGCACTGTTATCAATCATGGCAGATAGCGACATATGTTCCGATCCTAGCGCACCCGCGCACCCACGCGCAACTGCAAGCGATGCCGGTGACGTGACCCTTTGGCCATGTTGTGCCCTAGCGCGCCAGCGCGCATCTCGCCACTAACAAGAGCAAGGGCTTCAGCAATGAACTATTTCTCCCAAGACATGCAGTTCGACGTCGAAGAGGGCAAGCTGGCCGTTCCGGAAGACGTGCAGGAAGCAATCCGCACCCTGCTGCGCTGGTCGGGGGATGACCCAGAGCGCGAAGGGCTGATTGACACGCCCAAGCGGGTGGCCCGGGCATGGCGCGAATATTGCCAAGGCTACGACGAAGATCCCGGCCTGCACTTGCAGCGCACGTTCGAAGAAGTGGGCGGTTACAACGAAGTTGTCCTGCTCAAGGATATTCCGTTTCAGTCGCATTGCGAACACCACATGGCCCCGATCACCGGAACGGCATCGATTGCCTATCTCCCGACCGACCGGGTGGTTGGCATTTCCAAGCTGGCGCGGGTGCTGCACGGCTATGCGCAGCGCCTGCAAGTGCAGGAACGGCTGACTGCCCAAGTCGCTCAGGCGATCTGGGACAACCTCAAGCCGCAAGGCGTGGCGGTGGTCATCAATGCCCAGCATGGCTGCATGACCGGCCGCGGCGTGCGCACTCACGGCGTGGGCATGGTGACCAGCCGCATGATGGGCTGTTTTCTGGACAACCAGAGCAGCCGCAAAGAGATTCTCGCACTCATGGGTTTCTGAACGCAAACTGCCCGGCGAGCCCCCACCCCCCTCCGAGCGCCGGGCCGCGGCGATGCAGTGACCTGCATCGCCGCCTTGCGTTGCAGTTCCCCGTTTGTGTTAGAAAGGCGAGCAGACCGCTATGAAATTTGCGATCGTTGGCGCCGGAATGGCCGGGCTCTCCTGCGCCGCAGCCTTGGCCGACATTGGCCATGA